>NZ_JAHXOP010000003.1:0-250862 GCF_023147855.1 Streptococcus halitosis | reverse complement strand
TGTCATTCTTCACGGTTTCTTTCACATTACCGTCTTGGTCTGTCAAAGTGAACTCAAATTCATCAGCTTTCAACTCACGTCCAGTCAACTTCTTAGTCACTTCAAGAGCTGCTTTTGCTTTTGAAGTAGAATATGTATTGGTAAAGATTACACTGCCATCGCTAGCGTCACTACTGTAGTCAACAACTGCAGTCAGATTCCCTTTGCCATCATCAGTTACAGTTACTTTGGCTGTCACTGTCTTAGAATCATAGATGATACCTTTTTCAGTTGTACCACCTTTCACTTCCTTGATAGTGTAAGTATAAGTGCCCGCTTTATCGAAAGGAATATCTTTGAAGACTACGCGACCAGCTGCATCGTTCTTAGCTCTTTGAACTTCTTGGCCATTTTTGTCTTTCAAGATAAATTCAAATTCTTCGTTTTGAAGAGGTGTTGGACGACCACCCACCAATTCTTTTTTGACTTCAATATCAGCCTTAGTTGGTGAAGTACCATAGGTGTTTGTGACAGTTAAATCAGCTGTTTGATTGGCTGTATAACCATCTACAGCAGTGACAAGATTGCCTTCATCATCAACTTCCATCACACTGTAAGTGTACTTCACGCCGTGCTCATCTGTCGCAGGAAGGTCTGTCCATTCTACAGTTCCAGCTGTTTTTGGAACTTCTTTTTGGGCAGCACCAGCTACTTCTTCAATCGCTCCACCTTCTGGCGTACGGTACAATTTGAAGTAAACTGTTGGACGAACTGTTTCCTTACCACCACTCCAGACTTTCTTAGCAGTCACGCTAATTTTTGCTGGTTTATATGTATTAGTAATTTTTGTCTTATCTTCGTTGTAAGATACGACATAATCACTTGTTTCACCTGCAACTGTTTCTGTTTCAGCCAAAGGAAGATTAGTCTGTTCTTCAAGTTCGCGAACAGAATAGACTAACTCTGTAGTTCCATCAACATCATACTTAGGTAGTTGATTTTTCCACTTGTAAGTATAAACACCATTGGACTCTGTCACTTCAGGTGTATAATTTCCTGAAACAGGTTTGGAGTCCGCAACAGTTTGTCCTTTTTTATGGACATACAAGCCGAGCTTAACTTTCTTATAATCTGTAGATTTCCCACCTAGCCAAGTCTTAGTAGCTTCAAAGTCAACTGTCTCACGTTTGTTGGAGATGTTGAGGGGAACACCCTTCCCAGCTTTCAACTCCACTTCAAACTCTTTGCTGATTGCCAGATAACCTGATTTAGGAGTTTTTTCTTTAACGATATACTTACCATCATTGAGAGCCTTTGAGACAGCTATCCCATCCGCATCTGTTGTAACGGTATCAACCAAATTATTAGTGGTTTTCTCACGGATTTCAAAGACAACGCCTGCCAACTTAACAGTTGCATCCGCTTCATCGTATTTTGTGATTTTGATCTTACCAGCAATATCAGCTGTGACTGATGCACCTACAGATTTAACCGTCTTTAAATTAAACGTTGCTTCTGTTCTGGTTCCAATACTACCTCCGTATTGTTCCCAAATAAGTTGTGGTTGGTTATCAATCAAGTACTGAGCTGAGTTACTTATCGTTGAAGTATCTGCTGGTGAGGACGTATCATACGTTAAGAAAAAGCTCTTTGTTCCCATATTGGTCGGCATGAGCAACTCAAATCCTCGTTTCCCGTTGACAAAGGTCAACAAAGCTTTTTTATCTGAGTCAGCCTTGTATACCTCCGAATCGGTTGTGATTTCGTATTTATCACCTAAATGTTTAAGAGCAGATGAATTCGTATTCGTCGTTTCGAATTCTGCTTCATACATATAGAAAGTACCTTCCACATAGTTAGCAAAAGCTCCCTTTGAAACGTCATCTGTAATCTTCACCACATGTCCAGTCATATCTTTCTTAGCGCGATTAATCTTCATCTGAAAATGTGCTATCGCCTTATTGTTATCGTTATAACCGTACTTTGTAATGGTTTCTCCTATCACGTCAGTCTGTTGATATTTATTTACTTTATACGTGATGGTCTGTTTTTTACCATCTGGCAAAACATAAGTAACCGTTTTCCCCTCTTTTTGGAGTGTTTCAGTTGCTTCTGCAACAAAGTCCCCACGGATATTTTGCTTGTCCTTCACCTTGTCATTGAAGGTAAATACCAGCCGATGGTTAGCATTATCCACTTGGACAGTCCCCATTTTGATATTTGACGTCGAATCAATCAAATCCAGACTACCATCCGTCAAACTCAAGTTATTTGGAGCCTTTACGATAAAGTAATCACCATCCTTGATTTCATTAGCTGCCACATTGGGAAATGAGAATTTACCTGAATATTTCAATTTCATCAAAGTATCATTTGAACCATGAATTCCTTCAGTCTCGCTTCCTGTGGATGCTATAGTAATCTTCAAGTTATCTATTTTGACTTTACTCGTGATATCAGTTGCCGCATGTGCTTCACCCACCGGGAAAAGCATCATCAAGAATAAAAGAGGGAACACTAGAAAACCGAGATATTTTTTTATCTTATCCATTATGACCAACCTTTCTATTTGTATATCGATAAAAAATTAAGTATTCAATTCTACGTACGCAACACCTCCACAATATAGTGACGTATCCATAATAACACCATGCTCTATTCTTGATAAAATTATATTCACTTACAGCACATAATATAATAGAACTTATCAGGTTTATTATATCATATATATTTTAATTAATTTATTTCATTACTAAAGAATTTATTTACGAAATGTCAACTTCAAAGAATTCATTCCTTTGATATTTCTACTCCCTTTCAATAAATAATGTCACTTTATTCATAAAACTAAATATAGCCAATTTATTAATCTATATGCTGTTATAAGATTTAATATAGTAGAAATATATTAAAGCAAAAGTTTAGAACATAACAAAAAGTGAACTAAACAGAATTCTGATTGCCCCAGAATAGTTTGGTTCACTTTTTATTTAATCTATTAGATTTTCAAAATTCATAATGAAGAGTTTTTAAAATATAAATCTATTTTGTCCCCATCTCTTCATATCGTAGAAATTCTAATCCTCTTTTTTGCCTTTAGTGGCTACTAGTCCTGCACTCAAACCAAGAAGAGCTAAGCCTGCCGCTAGGGCTGCTTGACTTTCTGCACTTCCTGTATTTGGCAACTGCTCTTCTTGAGCTTGACTAGCTGCATTTGAAGCAATTTCTTTTGTATCTGCCTTTTCTGATACTTGTGGTTTTGTAGATTCTTGAGGTACTGGTTTAGTTGTTTCACCAGCCGTACCCACTTCTACGATGCGATCCTGAGCCACGACTTTATCATAGCTTTCTTTTTCAGTTCGTTTGCCATTTTCAACTTCGATCAAGTGAACACGGATACCTTTTTGTCCTTCTTGGAGAACACGGGTTTGACCTGCTGGAAGCTTATCGTTCTTTTGTTCCTGAACCTTGAAGTCAATTGTTTCTTCTTCGATTACAAGTTCTGGTCTGTTAAGGACAAGGTTCTTCACTTCATCTTCTGGAAGGGAGGTTCCTGGTTTCGTTCCAACTTCTACGATGCGATCCTGAGCTATAACTTTATCATAGCTTTCTTTTTCAGTCCGCTTACCATTTTCAAGCTCGATCAAGTGAACACGGATACCCTTTTGACCTTCTTGGAGAACACGAGTTTCACCTAGATACAACTCATCAGACTTACGTTCCTGAACCTTGAAATCAATTGTTTCTTCTTCGATTACAAGTTCTGGTCTGTTAAGGACAAGGTTCTTCACTTCATCTTCTGGAAGGGAGGTTCCTAGTTTCGTTCCAACCAAGACGATGCGGTCTGTCGGAGCCTCTACCACTTCACGAAGTTTTTCTTCCTTACTTCCATCAGGATTAACCGCTGTAAAGATCCGTTCCTTACCAACTTTTCCTTCTTGTTCTACACGAGTTTCACCTAGATACAGTGTTGGATCCTTTTTCTCAACTGTCTTGTAGGCCAAATCTTTTTCAACAAATTCGAGTTTTGGAAGATCTTCTTGTACAGCAGCAACAGTCTTCTCAGAAAATGGCTTTTCTTTTGTAAACTGGATACGGTATTCCTTGACTTGTTTTCCACTTTCTGAAACAAGGCGAACAAACACTGGAAGGCTATCGTCTCCGCTATCTACAACTGTTGAAGCTACTTGATTACTTTCTTCGACTGAGACTTTTGGACGTTGACCTTTATAAGTGATTTGATATTCTTGACGATCTTCAGCGAAGTCAGGAAGTTCTTTTCCATCTACAAGAATCTTCGATTGCGTACTTTCTTGAGGCAATTCACTCGGTGCAAGGAAGGTCATCTCAATCATCGCAACACCGTTCTTGTCTGCTTTGCGCTCCATGCGCCATCTCATGGCTTTGGCTTTGACAGCTTTAAATGTTACGTTGATTTCATCACCAGCTGCAATGTCTTTATCCGCACGATAAGGAACAGCTTCCCAATTTTCTGGATTATTGAATGGATGGGCTGCATCATAGGCTTGGTAGTTCGAATAGTAGGTAGGCACTTCAAACTCTGGGCCAATATAGCGTTCCAAAACGAGTTTAGATGGGGCATCCGTACCACTATCTGCAAAGAAATGAAGTTTGGCTTGCGCAACAGTCCGTTCTACAATCTTACCATTTTCACGGAAGATCACACCTGCTGATACTTCTGGATTAGAAGATGGTGTTGGAGACCAGTTTGTCCAACGACGATTTTCTGAATGATCTCCATCA
Source organism: Streptococcus halitosis (assembly GCF_023147855.1). Lineage (GTDB taxonomy): Bacteria > Bacillota > Bacilli > Lactobacillales > Streptococcaceae > Streptococcus > Streptococcus halitosis_B. The sequence goes on along the minus strand of NZ_JAHXOP010000003.1, from coordinate 246,119 downwards.
TTGATATAGTCTACACGGTCATGTGAACTTGGATCAATATCATTAGTTGCGGAAGCAAAGGCCTGGTTACTGTTTTCATCATACTCTGGGTTATTTGATAGAGCTTCGCCTAGTTTGTCTGTCACTCGTACAGTGAACTCAGCAACAAGATCACTACCAAGGACACGACCTCGAACAGTAAATTGACCTGCTTTTGTCAGATTTTCTGCTGGAACTTCTTCCCATTCCACTGCCAAATCTTTTGTTTCGTAACCGTCTTTACCTGTGAAGTAAACAGGAACCTTAGTTGGCAATTCAAGCGGTTGCCCTACTTGTAGCAAGCGAGCTTGTTTGACCGCGGCAACTGGTTTACGAGAAAGCAAGTCTTTATTGCTTGTAAAGTGTAGACGGTATTCTCCTAGGATATCACCATTTTCAGCTTTCGCGATAACACGAACTGGCTCACCTTCACGAACACTTGGAACGACGGTAGCGAGACCATTGTTGCTAACACTTGCTGTTACTGCAGGAACTTTTCCATCTACAGACTCAAGGTAGTAGTCTGTCAAATCAGGGTTAAAGTTTGCTAAGTCTTTACCGTCAACTTGGATTCTCGTTTGTCCTTGTTTGGCTGCTGCGACTTGTTTTGCAAAGATTTGTACTTCTGTGATAGAAGTTCCTTTCTTGCTATCAAGTCGAACCATACGAATACGGACAGCATAGGTTTCAACTTTATCAAAGCTAAAGTGATTCATTTCTCCAGCTTTTAATTGAGCTGGTGCTTTGAGATTGGTAACTGGTTTCCAGTTGGCTGGATTGTTAAATACATGGTTTTCCTCACCTACAAAGCTAGGGTTTTTAGGAGCTGTTGGAACGGTCTTACCGACATAATACTCAATCACATAAGACTTCGGTACACCAACTCCATGGTCTTCGTGGAATCCGACACTTAAATTATCAACCGAACGTTTGCTCAAGATACCTGAATCTCCGAATAGGACACCAACTGAAGCTTCTGGATTAGTACGATTCCAGTTTGTCCAACGGTTGGCTGGTCGGTCATTAAAGGAAATCAATTTATCGTTGACATTTGAAACAGGATCGCTTGGATTTGAGTCTGAAGCAAAGGCAAGTGGCAATTCTGAACCGGTCCATTGGTCAGAAATATTTGCTCCTTGCTCAGTTTGAGCAGACACACGAACATGAAGTTTGGTAGTTAATTGCGTACCTTCTAGGCGACCATTAACTGTAAAGACACCTTCCTTGGAGTATTGGTCTGATTGAATCGCATCCCATGCAACCTTAGCTGTTGAAACGTGACCATTTGAATCGTAGGTACGAACACTTTCCGGTAATTGTGGTGCTTCAGCGATTGGTGTTGTCACGCTGACTTCTTCAACCGAAACAATACCTTCTACAGAGACTTTAGCACGCGCTTCAAGGTCAATTCCTTCAACTTTACCTAGCACTTCAAAGGTTTGATAGGAGTCTAGTTTTTCTTTCGGAATAGCTTGCCAAGTGACTTTATGAGTTTTAGGGAAACCTTTGTCATACTCAACAGTTACTGTTGTTGGAAGAGTAGGTTCTTGATGCAAGTCTGTCACTACATTTACTGGACGGATAGATTGCGCAACCTTCGTCTCAGTATTGGCTTGGATAGTGAGTTCAACTTGACCTGTAGCTCCCTCATATTCCGCTTTCAGAGTGACTACTCCTGGCTTATGTAACTCAAGCATTCCTTTACGAACCGCGACTTCCCCTTCACCACTTGTAGAGAAGGTTACTTTATCAGCTGGTAAAACTGCTTGTGTTCCATCTTGATAGTGAGCGAGTACAGACAATTTCACTGTTTGATCTTCTTTAAGACCGTCAGCTTTCTCTACTTGTAAGCTCAAGTGGTCAATCTTTGGTGCTTCTTCAAGGAATTGAATTGCATAGGTTTGAAGAGGGCCACCATCTTTTGGTTGAACATAGATGCTTGCACGCATGCCGTTTGCTGCACTTGCTTGGACTACGGTAACATCCGCATTTTCAGCACTTGCTACAACTTCTGGTAAGGATGCACCATAAGCAAGAGTGCGGTATTGCATTGGTTTTTGACTAGTAAGACCTGTGACAGCTTCACCACCAACCGTTACAGTTGGTACTGCAGGTGCCGCAGCCTCGCCTTCTTCTACCACAAGGGTAGCGTGAATAGTCTCACCACCCAGTTGGCCAGTCATTTGAATACGTGATCCTGCAACTGACAGTTTAGCTTTATCTGCTTCCGCAATCTCCCACTTATCCACTTCGTATTCTTGTACGCTTCCATCCGTAACAGCAATAGAAACGTATTTGTCAACAGCGCTCAAGTCTGTTCCTGGAGCAACACGCTTAACAGTTGGAAGCTCATTTGCGATTGCTAGAATTTCGACACGGGCCTCAACTTCGCGTCCGTCTGCCATACCTTTAACAGTCACAACTCCTGCTTGGCTCACATCAACTGAAGACCAAGTTACTGGACGTTTTTCACGACTGCCATCACTGTAGATAAAACCGACTGTCTTCGGCATTTTCGGTTCTTTCTCAATAACAGTACGTACTTTTGGTACCTCTGTTCCGAGAACTGTCTTTTCTTGGTCTTCTTTTTTACCAGTAAAGACAGTTACTTGACCAGATTTCAAGAGATCTGAATGGGCTGTTAGCGTGAATTTACCTGCTTGTTCAGTTGATTTGACAATGGCAACCCCTTTACCGTTAAAGGCTCTACGGATCCAAGAACCATCTGGTTGTGCCTTGTAGCGTTCACGGCTGGCTTGTTCCCCATTATCAACACCGACCAGTTGACCTTGTCCATGCAATTGGAAACGAACCAAGTTATTGGCAGTTGGTACCACATTTCCTTCACTGTCAACGATTTCATAGTAGATGTAGGTCAAGTCTTTTCCATCTGCTGCGATTGCGTGTTCTTCTTTGACGAGGCGAACACCTGCTGGTTGGCCTGCAGTAGTGATCTTATCACGTGCAATTTCTTTTCCAGCTTCATCGCGAGCTACAGCTTCCAAGGTACCTGGTTGGTACGCAACCTTCCACTCAAGATAGAGTTCCTTAGCATTGGCGCCTTCTTGGTAGGTACGACCATCGCTGGTTTGTTTTTTGTTGAAGGTCTTAACTCCAAGAGATTGACCGTTCAAGAACAATTCAACGCTAGCAGCGTTAGAGTAAGCACGAACTGGAATCTTACCTTCTGCATCAGCTACATTCGCTTTTAGAGTAGGGTCTTCCCAGTTCCAGTGAGGAAGAAGGTGTACCATCGGTTTCTTCTTGGCAGAAACCCATTGGCTTTGGTAGAGATAAAAGTCATTTTTTGGAATACCGGCTGTATCTACAATACCAAAGTAAGAGCTCTTAACAGGAGTTTGGTTTTGGTTGTGCCATGGTGTAGGCTCACCGATATAGTCCGTACCTGTCCAGATAAATTGTCCTGCGTAGCCAGCATTGTCTCGGTCAAAAGTCCATGAATCTGTTGCAGTTTTACCCCAACCAACTCGGTCATTACCATAATCGGACTGTTCGTAATGACGTTCAGGTCCGTTACTATGTTTCAATTCCTGTTCAGGACGATAGTAACTTCCACGTGTACGGGTTGCTGAAGATGTTTCTGAACCGTAAATCAACCAGTTTGGATGTTTCGCACGAAGTTTCTTGTAGTTGTCTTCTGAGTAGTTGAAACCAACCGCATCCAGTTCATTAGCAATTTTCTCATGATCACCACTACCATCACCAAAGCGGAACTTATCTGCTCCCATGGTAACATAACGAGTCTTATCAACATCTTTAATCACTTTTACTAAGCGTTTAACCGTTGCAAGTGAGTGAGCATTGCCGTTGGCTTCACCGATTTCGTTTCCGATAGACCACATAAAGACAGCCGGGTTATTTTTATCTCTTTCGACCATGGTACGAAGATCGTAGTCAGACCATTTTTCACCTTTTCTAGCTTCTGGGTGAGTGGCATCTTTTTCAAAGAAACGTCCGTAGTCATAAGGTTTCTTGCCACCATACCACGTATCAAAGGCCTCTTCCTGAACCAGCAAACCAAGTTCTGCTGCGATTTGCAAGGTCTGTGGACTTGCAGGGTTATGAGTTGTACGGATGGCGTTAACGCCCATCTCCTTCATTTGTTTGAGACGACGGTATTCTGCTTTATAATTTTCTTCTGCTCCAAGTGCTCCGTGGTCATGGTGCAAGGAAACACCATGGAATTTAATGCGCTCACCATTCAAAGAGAAACCTTCATTTGGAGTCCAGTGATAGTAACGGTAACCAAACAAATCTTTCTTAGCATCAACTAATTGACCGTCACGGTAAACACGCGTAATCAATTCGTACAAGGCAGGTTTATCGTTTAAAACTGTCCAGAGTTTTGGTTGTTCAACTTCTAAAATCGCATCTAGGCTTGTTGATTCATGTGCTTTTAAGGTACGACTCGCTGTACGAACCAAACCTGTCACAGCCTGACCACCACGTTCAACGATTTGATACTCTGCCACCAATTCATGGTCTTTATCATCTGTATTAACGATTTTGCTGGCTACATGAGTTTCAACCTTGCCATGTTGCTGTTGTTCAAGTTTTGGTGTTAAGATAGTTGTCCCATTTTTCTCAACATGAACCTTATCTGTCACTTGCAAGGTCACATCACGGTAAATACCGCTACCAGAGTACCAACGGCTACTTGGTTGTTTGTTAACCGCATGGACAGCAATCACATTCTCACGACCATCTTTGTGAAGGTATTTGGTGATATCGTATGAGAACTGGTTATAACCATTTGGATAATGCCCCACTAACTGGCCATTGACATAGACTTGAGAGTCCATATAGACACCATCAAAAGTGACACGAACATTTTTCTTGAGATCTTTTTCATCAAGTTTAAAGGTCTTGCGATACCAAGCTTCACCACCATTGAGCTGTCCACCCTCGTTTTGGGCAGGTGACTGATGGTCAAAATCGTTAAAGATACTCCAGTCGTGTGGGAGATCCAATTTTTGCCATGTTGATACGTCTGCATCTGATTTCACAGCTTCTTTAGGATTCGCATTGAGTTTAAAGTGCCAATTTTGATTAAAATTCACTTTTCTATCTTCAATCATTTGATTCACTTCTTCATTTGTCGCAGCTTTCAACTCTTCCTTGACAGGCTTTTCTTGACTTGAAGCTTGAGATTCTACCTTTGGAGCTGTTTCTTCAGGTTTTAGAGATGTTTTCTCCTCTTTTGGAGCTACAGGTTCCTCTTCTTTCACCTCTGGTTTGCTTGCTTCAATTGGAGCAGCTTGACTTTGGTCGACACTTGCAGCATCCTTGTGCTCTGCTACAGCTTGATCTTCTTTTACCTCCACTGCCGGACTTTCCTCTTTTGCTTGTTCCACAGTGTGGGTAATAGGAGTTTCATCCGCGAAAACTGGTGATTCTCCAATGACACTTCCTCCAAATAGAACCGCACAGGTTCCAATCATGACAGAGCAAGCTCCTACGGCAAACTTACGAATGCTGTAGACTCTTTTACGATTCCAATGGCCTTTTTCCATAAAATCCTCCTTTAGTAACCGCTTCCATTTTCTTGTAAACGTATTACTTTTTCATAGCCTTTTACCCTTATTCTATAAAATAATATAGGAAATTTCAATACCCTAAACACAAAAAATCATATTTTTGATTGTTTTTTCTATAATTTGTAGAAAAGTTTAAAAATCTGAATGTAGATTTAGTGAATGGTTTTACTAAAAAAGGCGGTGGGACAGAAATCGATAGACAAAGTCTCGATTTCGTAGTCCCAGCCTCGCGAGGATGATTAGGAGCTTTTTGGAGTCTAAAAGACGAACAAAAAGTTCAATCAGCTACCGCGTCAAAGTTTGATTGCTAAAAAAGTGAGGTCGGGATCTTTTGTCCCAACCTCTTTTACGGACTATCAAACTGATATTTCCTTATAGATTATTGACTAGATTTTCCCTTTTCCAAAAGATTGACCATCGCATTTTTACGCTCTTCTAGCTCGGCAATTTGCTGGAGTAAAAGTCCTGAAAAATCACAATTAAGCTCTTCAGTTTCGCCACTATTATACCAATCCAAAGCTACTATGTGATTGTCCTTATCAAAGCAGAAAATTACATCTCCATCACCGATGATAGACAGAAATGGAATATAATCCTCAAAGCCCAGAGCGTGTAATTCCTTGGTTTTAATTCGAATATCTAAGAAATCTGGGATGCCATTTGCAATTCCAAAAACCTTAATACCTCGACAGAAAGTCCAAAAAGGGGCTACATCGTAAGCCTTGGCTCTTGGCCATAGCTCTTCCCTGACTTCCATAAAGAGACCTCCCAGAGATGACATGGTGAATTCCCTGAAATCTTCTGGCAGACGAATGCCGTATTGATTTTCAAAATCCTGAACATCTTCTTCCGATGGTTCATTACCCATGCAGGCAACAACCTGATAAGTTTCCTTATCATAGTGACGAAAATACTCATAAACTTCCTTGAGTGCCATTATTTTAATCCTTTTTACTCAGAAATAGTAACTACAAATCCATCTGGTAAGATGATTTGTTGTCCCTCCTTAACCTGACAATGACTCGCTAAATCAACTGAATCTCTGTCCAAGACAAAATTTTCCTTAGACTGATTAAAGGTAGCCTGAACTTCTTTTCCTTCGTAGGTCCATTCCAAGACAATAACATCTGGTTTCACTTCTTGCAAGCTATAGGAACCATGCTGAATAATGCTTGCAACTTCTTTACGGACTTGGATTAATTTCTTCATGAAATTTAGCATATCATTGTCCTCAGACACACGGTCCCAAGGCATGACACGACGGCAATCAGGGTCTGGTCCACCAATTAGTGCTAGCTCTGTTCCGTAATAGATACAAGGAGTCCCTTTTTGAAGGTAGAGGAAGGTTAAAGCAGCCTTGACATGTTGGAGATTTCCTTTGGCAGTTGTAAGAATACGCTCTGTATCGTGAGAATCCAGGAGATTTAACATAACCTCTGAGATTTGTTGCTTGTAGTACATTGACTGGCTATTGATTTCTGAAATGAACTGCTCTGTCTTTTTATGCTGACGCAAGAAATAATCCTTGATACTTTCAGAGAGCGGGTAGTTCATGACTGCATGGAACTCATCTCCTTTTAGCCAAGGCTGAGACGTATGCCAGATTTCACCTAAAATATACAAATCAGACTTTTTAGCGAGAACTACCTTTCTAAAATCTTTCCAGAACTGATGGTCAATTTCATTGGCAACGTCCAAGCGCCAAGCATCGATATCAAAATTCTCAATCCAGTAAGTTGCAACACTGAGAAGATAGTCTTTGACTTCAGGATTTGCTGTATTTAACTTAGGCATATAGCTAGCAAAGGCAAAGGTATGATAAGGGAGTTCTCTTGGATTCTGAAGTTTATCCTCTGTAATTGGAAACTCTTGAATATGGAACCAATCTTTATAAGGGGAATTTTCTCCATTTTTTAGAACATCCTGCCATTGGGCAGACTGATAGCCGATATGATTGAAAACAGCATCTAGCATAATCTTAATGCCACGTTTATGAGCTTCCTCGACTAAATTAGCAAAGACTTCTTTGTCTCCAAAGTGACGGTCAATTTCGAAATAATCCGTCGTATCGTACTTGTGATTGGTCGTTGCTTCAAAAATCGGACATAGATAAAGTCCAGTGATTCCCAAATCTTTTAGATAGTCTAGATGGTCGATAATCCCTTGTAAATCTCCACCAAAAAAGTCATCCCTATTAGGTGCAATGGCAGCATCCCACTCTCGAGCTCCATCTGGAGTCAAATTAGGATTTCCATTAGCAAATCGTTCTGGGAAAATCTGGTACCAAACGGTATTTGAAACCCAGCTAGGAACCTGACATCCGTCGATTTCATGAATATAGGGAAGCTTAAAGCCATTTCCTTCCGCATCCAAGTTTTCTTGAGTATGTTCCACACAACCCTTATCACCGTAGAAAATACCCTGACCTTCCTCATCAAGGAGTTCAAAGAGATACTGAATCCGTGCAAAATCAACCGATACTGTAACCTGCCAATAATCAAATAAAGCATCCGAGGTTGCTTTAGTCATTTCTTTCTTGGCTTCATACTTATCCTCAATGAAGATAAAGGGATCTCCATAATGTAAAATGACCTGCTGGACATCATTTTTCTTGGTTCTGATTCGGATATGTAGCTGACCTTCTTTGTAAAGATAAGCATACTCTGATTCTTGTCTATGATAAATGGCTGTTAATTCCATATTTTGTCTCCTAAATAATCATCATCAACAAAAACGCAAACGTTTTCATAATTGCTATTTCTAGTATACTATTTTAAGATTCGATTTGCAATACTTGGTCAAATTTGACAAGAAAACAGCTCAAAACAAATACTGTAGACTAATCAAGAAATATCAGCACCTATCTATCAAAAGCTCCCAAACTCAGCCTCACAGCCTAGTCAATCCGACAAAGGGCAAGTTCTTTTAATCCTCTGTCGTACAGGAAGGTTAAACAAAAGTTGTCTGTTATATTTTGAAGCTTGTGTTTACTCATTCCTCTAGGCAAGGATATATCGCACAATTCTCTCGTTGCCAGAGAAAATAGCTTTTGCTTGCCCTTCCAATCATCATTCTTAAATAGGGGGCTCAGGATAATATAAGGCGAATCCGTAAAAATTCCATTGACACCAGCTTTTTTACCTAAAGCCTTTAAATGTTCAGATTCTAATAACTTTTCGATAATACGACCATCACTAGAGATTTTAACAAGAGCATAATAGTCCATGCCCCATTTATTGACAGAGGTTTGACTTTCTCCAGAGCTAAAGGCATAGAGCTCTTGCTTCCAAGATTTCATACTATCGATTTTAGGACAAAAACTTGAGTTCGTGTCGTGGTGATTTAACTCTTTTTTATCAATATGCGAATAAGTGGTCCACTTCGCCTGCTTTTTCTCTCGATCAAATTCTAAAAGGGCAAAGTTTCTTGCCTGATTTGTATAAACTTGATTTTCAAAACACACGGGTATCTGGTCGCTATCTGATACGATTTGAAAATATCTCTCTTGTGCCTTTTTAGGAAGTATACTTTGCGGATCCTTTATGGCAATGATTTCTGGATTAGAAAAATCACCAGTATAATAGACTATTTCCTTGCCAGCCTTGATGATGCCAATATTTTGTCCATCTGTAAAGAGTAGAGGCTCTTCCTTCCAAACATGGTCACAATACCAAGCATCTATCTCCTTCACACCCAAAGGTGATACTTCAAGCAGACAGTAGAGATTGAAAGCTTCCTTCTCACTGGTCAAGACAAAGGCTCTACCATCATGTAACATGACAGAATTGAAAACACTATTGTAGTCCTTGTCTAGTTCCCATTTATTCAATAGACTTAACTTTAACTTCCCCATTTTCTCTCTCCTAATCCATCACCACTCGTTGATGGCAAATAGAATGGCTGATCTAATATTTCTTAGCAATTGATCTGAAAGTTCATCGTATACTTGACCCAGTCCCTTATCTTGTGCCAGCCATCCAGGTTCATCATTCCAGGAGCCCATTCCTCCAAAAACATCCGCTGAGCTTGCAGCTCTAAATATACTTAGATGTTGCAGTGGAATTTGAGGTTCTGCCAGTCCTTTACCAGATTCTGGGTCTAGCAAAAAGTTTCTAGCAGATTGAAAGACTTTGGCAAAGTTGTCACATTCAATTTTAATTGCTAGATTTTCTATACGAGTCAATATGTCCTTAAATTCTTCGATATTATTTTCATAGTGGGGAATGTCTTGAGAAGACCTTTCCCATTCATACTCGGTGTAGGTAACATCCCAGCCTCTGCCTGGGGAAGCAGATTTCCAATTTGGTAGGAAATAACTTGCCTTCCCATCTTTATCAAAACAGAGAATTGAACTCTGTGTTGTATTGGAGAAGCCTAAAATACCTCTGTCTTCAACTGAAATAGGACAAAATAATTGTAAGTCCTTCAAACCTTTTTCCTTAAGATTTTCAAACCAATCAGATACAGAAAGTTCTGTAGCTTCCCCATTTTTTGACGGCAAAATTTGAAAGCAAATCTTATTGATATATTGGTCAGGATGATACAAGATTGCCTGATCAGTTTTTAAAGCCTTCCTAGCTGCTGCCACGATACAGGCTATTTGGTACATTTGTCCATTCATATGATCTCATCCATTATCCCTTCAATCAGATTTGTAAGGCTTTCAGCCGCATAGATCACCTGGTCAGGATCATGGATGTAGCAAATAACCTGACCTTCCTGAGCCTCCTGGTCTGGATCAAAATCCAGCATAAGATAACAAGAGTCACAATACTGAGCAAAAGGAAGCCATTTTTTATTAAAAAGATAGGGCTTAATTCTACTATCATGCATGTTTTCTAGGTCTTGACTAGAAAAATAGTCGGGAAATTCGGTTAACAGAGAATCTCTATTTTGAAAGTACTTTTTACAAGTCTCAATTTCCTGTAGACTCATGAGAGAAAAAGTAAAATCTCTCTGGTCAATTACACAAGGTAAAATAGAGAGGTATTTACTCCCATTTTTATAGCTATAAAGCTCTTTGAAGTCACTAGGTAGACGAATGCCAAATATTTCCTCAAAGGCTTGAAGCTCTTCCTCAGAAGCACCAGAAATGCCCTGATAATCTTCCAGATATCCTTCCTCTACAGGATCATCCAAATCCCAGTCTTCAAAACACTCACAAATATAAGTTTCTATTTTTTAACTTGGTCAATTAGTTGCATCATTTCACCATGATTTCTTTATTTTATCTGTCTTCCAATGCTTTTTACCGCTTATAACTTGTTTTTTCTAGTAGAAGGGGCTCAGGATTTTGCTTAATCCAAGCAATAGCTAGCTGACACAGGCGGTCTAGGCGAGGCTCGTCATCAAAATCTTTCCCATGAACTTGAGCAATAAGCTCTTTAGTCTCTTCTAATTCTTGATCTGAAAGGGGGATTCCTAGAGACAAGTATTGAGGGAGAGCTTGAAGCATTTTTCTATAGTCCCTGTCCCAGTTGACCCCACCATTGCGATCCAGTTCATCTCGAACTCGACCTGGTATACGAATAACTTCTCCCTGAACAGTTTTGGCTGCTCCACTTGAAGGAATCAAGAAAGACCATAGTTCCTCATATTGCTCCTCCCAACTACCTTCTTTTACGAGAATCGGAGAAACTCCATCGTGGGTTATTCGTTTGGCTACCGGCTTGACATCAAACAAAGCATAAAGTTTTTCTAGACCCTGATCTGCTGCTTCTAGATAGTCGGGATTGATCCCCTCTCTATGAAATTCAAAATCTTTACCGATATTTTCGACCTTTTCTTTCATAGCAGATGTTTTCTTAGCACCTGCATCCAACAGCATAGAGGCAATTTCAGCTGTTTGGGCAATATAAATTCCCCGACAGACAGTGAGAACGGAGTCTAGTGGAGTCTGTCCCCTATCATTTTTAGGGTTAACATCTGCTCCCTTTTCTATGAGAAGTGCAACGGTCTTAGGATGAAAAAACTCAGCTGCCATATGCAGAGGTGTATTTCCATAAGTATTGCTTTTTTCAATATCTGCCCCCAATTCGAGCAAGAGTTTTACAGTCTCTCTTCCCATGGTTGCCTGACGGTACAAAGGAGTCGCTCCATAATAATCAGGGATATTGATATCCAAGCCCTGTTCGACAAGCCAGATAACCAATTCATCCGGGACTCCTCCCATATGCAGAGGTGTACATAAGCTAAATCTTCCATCATGAGCGGTTAATTCACAACGGTCATAGACCGCTTTAAGGGCTTCAATATTTCCTTCATCCATTAAATCCTTAAACTCTTTTGGTAATGTAACTCTTTTCTTTGCCATTTTTAGTTTCTTTCTTCTGATTCAGCATCTAGGGCAAGCCAATGAAGTTTGTCAACCGTTTTCAAAGTCAGTACTTGTCCATCATAATCATTTTTCAACTCAAGACCGTTTTGCTCAATAGATATATGATTGTACCAGTGGTCTAGGCTGGCGTATTCCCCCGTATGAATGTTGATGAGCATACTCGTTATGGGATTCCAAGTCCCTTTCTTAACTGTTTCTGCTAAGAGGTAGTAAGCATCTAAAAATATGAGATTTCTCCCATAGATCCAAAAGGGTAGATCAAGCCCCAACAAAGGCAACTTGGCAGAAAAAATCTCATCACCGTGTGGTGGAACGGTTTCATAATGAAATTCTATCTCACTACCATAATAGGCAATCAGGGCTCCCTGACATCCGATATTTTGAGGAATCCCTTCCTCAGCTACAATAAATTCCATGACCTGCTCCTTCTATTTTCAATCATAAAACCCGACCAGACTCTGCCAAAATATCAAACTGGACGCATGACCTATTCTAGTCATCAAGTGGATGAAGTCACTTTCACAACCCTTCCAAACTGCAGATTGGGCCGTTCCCATGGCTCTAACAAATGCTAGAAAATCTGGTGTCAGCCATATTTTTTCATCATAGTTCATCTCTGCATCAAGAGCATAGACCGCCCCAGATTGACAATCCAGCAAAATAGTGTAGGGATCTCCATTTGCAATGATGATCAAGCCTCTTTCTTGTAGAGTCGAGTAATCGTGGTATTCCAAATTGCGATTGATCAGCCAAGTAAGACTAGTGTCGTCCCCATATCCAAACTGGTAACTTAAAAAACCGACCTGCCCCCAGTTATAGGCCAAAATATACTTCCTAAAAATCGGATCCAAATCTTGTATTTGCAGTTGTTTTTTCAAACGATCCAGTTCAGACACAGGCACTTCAGTATGGCTCAGGACAATTCCTTCTCTTATCTCAGGGTCAAGCCCTTGCATTGCTTCCTCAATAATGGAAATAATTTGGTCAATTGTCAATAATTCCATTGTCAACCTCCGGCTATACATAGGGCATTATCTAGGGTAAGCTAGCTGGTTTGGGACTTCACTTATCTAATGAACTTTCTTATCTCAATTATACTCCAAAACTATCAAATAGAGATAAACTACTAGTATTTTCAGGGATTATTTTTGATCAACAACTCCTCCTTATTAAAGAAAAAAGCCATTCCTCAAAGGAACAGCTTTCTCACTTATAATTAAAGGTTTCTCCAGCCAACTTATCTGCTAGCTTAGGAAAGAGAGTATAAAACTTATGGGCTAGGTTGAGCAAGATTGGGAGATTGAGCTCGCGTTTGTTTTTACCTATGGTCTTAACAATCTTTTGCGCGACAGCATCTGGTTCCAATAGAAAACGGTCAACCGACTTGAGGTAGGTCCCATCTGGGTCTGCTTGGTCAAAAAATCCTGTGCGGATTGGGCCTGGATTGACCGTCGTTACATAGACACCGTAAGGCATGAGTTCGAGGCGCAGAGCATTTGAAAATCCAATAGCCGCAAACTTGGTTGCTGAGTAAAGGCTAGACTTGCTAGTCGCTATCAAACCTGCCATACTGACGATATTGATGATATGGCCTTTTCGGCTTTCTTTCATACGAGAAGCAATCAAACGTGATAGGTTCATCAGGGCAAAGGTATTGACCTCAAACATCTGGTGAATGTTTTGATTAGAAATCTGGTCGAAATCTTCAAAAATTCCATATCCAGCATTGTTAATCAAGACATCAATCTTGCCATAACGGAGATAGAGGTCAGCTACCAGAGCTTCTAGGGCTGAGTCATCAGTAATATCGATTTCAATCAATTCCACATTAGAATGATTTCCATATAGTTGGGCTAGTTTTTCCTTGTTTCTACCTAGCAAGATCAATTGGTCATTTGGCAAGAGTTTGACCATTTCTTGGGCTAAGCCACCGCTAGCTCCGGTAATGAGAATAGTACGCATACTTATCCTTTCTCAATCTTCTAGATTTCCACTTCTTCCAAGTCTTTAACCACATGGACATTCTCAAAAATACTAGCTGCATCTTTCTTAAGCTGGCTGATATCTTTTGAAAGGAAACGAGCACTGATATGATTGAGCAAGAGGCGCTTAGCACTGGCTTCTGCTGCTACTTGTGCTGCCTGCATATTGGTTGAGTGACCGTGATTGCGAGCAATTTTTTCATCTCCCTTGCCATAAGTGGACTCATGGACCAGGACATCGGCATTAACAGCCAGACGCACACTAGCATTGGTTTTTCGGGTGTCTCCTAGAATAGTGATAATCTTACCAGGACGGGGAGCTGAGATATAGTCTGCCGCCTTGATTTCAGTCCCATCATCCAAAACAACATCCTGGCCGTTTTTGATTTTTCCAAAAAGCGGACCAAATGGGACACCAGCAGCCTTGAGCTTCTCAGCATCCAAGGTTCCTTCCAAGTCCTTTTGCATGACACGATAGCCAACACAGAAAATAGTGTGATCCAATTCTTCCGCATAGACTGTAAATTTATCCGTTTCAAGGATTTTCCCAAGGGAATCTTGGTCAAACTCATGAAAATGAATGCGGTAAGGCAGACGAGAACCTGACACACGAAGACTTGTTAAGACAAAGGACTTGATCCCTTGAGGTCCGTAGATGTCCAAATCTGTCTGCTCTTCATTAGCCTGAAAGGCACGACTAGAAAGGAATCCTGGCAAGCCAAAGATATGATCTCCATGCAGGTGGGTGATAAAGATTTTGCTGACCTTCCGTGGTCGAATCGTGGTTTCCAGAATGCGATTTTGCGTTCCTTCTCCACAGTCAAAGAGCCAGACTTCGTTAATCTCGTCCAAGAGTTTCAATGCGAGACTTGAAACGTTGCGGGCTTTAGAGGGCTGACCAGCCCCCGTTCCTAAAAATTGAATATCCATTTGATACTTTCTAATTAATCAATATATAACATAGCTGTGCGATTTTCCGATCGGAAATAGCGCTTGCCAGAAAAAGTAACAGCTTCTTGTAATAAATCCTCTTGGCTATAACCTTTGAGACGTTTGCGACCATCAGCCAAGCTTTCCAAATCTGTCAAAGCTGTGAGACTTTTCACGCTAACAACTTCTTCATCTCCGGCATCCTTCATGTAAATCTTTCCAGACTCTTCAAAGACGAGTTGATGGGGGAAAATTTGCGCAATCTCAAAAAGTAAGTCATCCGAGATTTTCTCTTCATTTTCAGAGAAAATCCGCCCCAGGCCCTCACTCTCATAGCAAAATCCAAAAGATTTGCCAGATAAATTAAGACGAATAAAAGGCTTATTTTCAAAGGTGAAACTTGGCTCAGCATTGTAGAGGTTCAGTTCCTGACTGACTTCTGCAAAATAATCCGTCGCAGCTTCAGGACTCTTTTTCTGGTAGAGTTCAGCAAAGTAGGCATTGACGACACTCGGAGGAGGTGTAATGAGAGCCAACTGCTCTTGCTCTGTTTTGCCAGCTAGAAGTTGATCTAGATAGACCTTATCCAGACTTGTATAACCTCCATACTTTAGAGCCAACGTTTTAATATCAGTCATAAAATTCCTCTAACCTCCATTTATTTTTCTCGGAAATGTAGCCTGTAATCACTTCTCCATCATCTTGGTAGTCACGTTCTTCAAGAATCGCCACACTTTCTAGATCATGTATCTTGTAAGACTTAGAAAAAGGCACGCGCAGGGTAAAGACTTCAAAAATCTCCTTGATCTTCTCCAAAAACAATGCTTGCAAGTTCTCACGACTATCCTCAGACTTGGCAGAAATGAGGGCATACGGCGTTTGAGTAGGCGTGAAATTCTCCACCAAATCCGCTTTATTATAAAGGGTCAGGCGGGGAATATCCTCCATATCCAAGTCTTTCATGATGGACAGGACTGTTTTTTCATGCTCCTCGTGATAAGGATTGCTGGCATCGATGACATGAACTAGAAGGTCTACATGCTTGCTTTCCTCTAAGGTTGACTTGAAACTGGACACCAATTCAGTCGGCAAATCCTGGATAAAGCCAACCGTATCAGTCAAGGTAACCTGAAGATTGCCCCCCAGATGGATACTCTTAGTTGTCGCATCCAGGGTCGCAAAGAGCTCGTCAGCCTCATACTGGGTCTTGCTGGTCAAGGTGTTCATGATGGTTGATTTCCCAGCATTGGTGTAGCCAATCAAACCAATCTTAAAGGTACTCGACTCCAGACGTTTTTCTCTAACTGTTGCCCGATTTTTCTCAACCACTTTGAGTTGGCGTTCGATATCTGTGATTTGGTTGCGAACACTACGACGGTTCAGCTCCAGCTGGCTTTCACCAGGACCACGGGAACCAATTCCACCAGCCTGACGGCTGAGCATAATCCCCTGACCAACCAAGCGAGGCAAGAGATACTTGAGCTGGGCCAGGTGGACTTGGAGCTTCCCTTCATGGCTTCGAGCCCGCATAGCAAAGATATCCAAAATCAACTGCATACGGTCAATAACCTTAACTCCCAGAACTTCTTCTAGATTGACATTTTGCCGTGGAGTCAAACGATTATTGACAATGACAGTAGTAATTTCTTCTGCATCCACCATCCGCGCAATCTCTTCCAACTTACCAGAGCCAACGAAGGTCTTGGAGTCATACTTTTCCCGTTTTTGCCTGTAGCTATCCACAACGACTGCCCCAGCTGTCTTGGCTAGACTGGCCAATTCTTCCATAGAAAGGTCAAAATTGTCCATGCCCTGCAATTCCACACCTATGAGCAGGACGCGCTCCTCTTTTTTCTCCGTTTCAATCATTTAAAAACTCCTCTATCTGGCTTAAAATACGGTCTTGAACTCCAGGCTCTCCTATCTGATAAAAGGTGACCTGCATGCGATTACGAAACCAGGTCAACTGACGCTTGGCAAAACGACGAGTCGCCTGTTTGAGACTCTCGCTTGCTTCCTCAAGAGTTTGCTCCCCACGGAAATAAGGAAAAAGTTCCTTGTAGCCAATGCCTTTGGCTGCCTGCACATCCGGGTAATGATCAAAGAGCCACTTAGCCTCATCCAAAAGACCAGCCTCAAACATCAGATCTACTCGACGATTGATACGTTCATAAAGCTGGCTGCGTTCATCATCCAAGCAGATAATCAGTGGTTCATAAGGACTTTCCTGATTTTCCAAATCCTGACCAAAATGGGCAATTTCCAAGGCGCGCATGGCACGACGACGGTTAAACTGGGGAATTTCAAGACCTGTTTGCTCCACAAGATGAGCTAATTCATCATTTGTAAAAGCATCCAAACTAGCTCGATAGGCTAAAATATCCTCATGAGGTGTTTCCCCACCTAGATGATAGCCTTCCAGCAAGCTCTGGATATAAAGCCCTGTACCTCCAGCGATAATAGCAAGCTTGCCACGACTTTGGATGTCCTTGATAGCTGTCTTAGCTTCTGAAACAAAATCAAAAGCCGAGTAAGACTCGGTCACCTCTCTGACATCAATCAAATGATGAGGAACAACGGCTTGCTCCTCTGGGCTAGCCTTGGCCGTCCCAATATCCAACCCTCTGTATACTTGCTGACTGTCGCCACTGACCACCTCTCCACCAAAGCGCTTGGCCACTTCAATAGCAAGGGCTGTCTTCCCAACAGCAGTCGGTCCAACAATCACAATTATTTTTGTTTTCATCTTTTTTCCTTGAAAAATTCCCATTTTTTCGTTACTATTATTATATCACAAAAAGGTCAGTCAGAAAAATGCTACCTCTTGAGGAGCCTGACTGTTCGGGAAGATAAAGGAGGAAGACTCATGGCTAAAGGATTCGCTAAAGGTCTTGTAACAGGTGTCGCAGGCACTGTCGCTGCCGTTGCAGGTGCAGTATACGCAATTAAAAAGAAAGTGATTGAGCCAGAAGAGCAAAAAGCAGCTTTCATCGAAGAAAACCGCAAAAAAGCAGCTCGCCGCCGCGTATCACATTAAGCAACAAAAGAAGTTGAGCAATCTCAACTTCTTTTTTATTTTCTTAAATAGCTAGATCAAACTTCAGTTGTGGCTTGACTGGATCATAGTCAACCAACTCAAAATCTTCCGCTTTGATATCAAAGAAATTGGTTCTATCAGGAACATTTAAAACCAAGCGTGGTTGGCAGTTTGACGGCTCACGACGGAGCAATTCCTCTGCTTGTTCAAACTGATTATCATAGATATGAAGGTTGTTGATAAAATAGAAAAACTTTCCAACCTTCCATCCAAAATGCTTGGCAATCATCATTTGAAGAGCCACGTACTGCATAGCGTTAATGTGGTGGGCCACCAACATATCGTTAGAACGCTGGGTCAAGGTCGCATCCAGATAGATTTCCCCATCAACGCGACGGACATCAAACATGGTCTGAAAGGCGCATGGAAGGAGGCCGTCTGTCTCCTCAAATGCTTGGTAATCCCAGAGTGAGATGATATTGCGACGATTCCAAGGATTGGCTTCCAACTGCTTGAGTATCTTGTTGATGATATCGTGTTTCTTAACGACCGCACCGTAGCGCTCACCGATGGTTCCCGTATCTCCCACTTCCCAGTCATTCCAGTAGTGAACATTGTACTTGTCATTGAGAACATATAAGCTATTAGACTGATCTTGGTAGATCCAGAGTACTTCCTTGATGGCGGATTTGATTGCAATGGGTCGCAAGGTTGTGATGGGAAATTCACCCTTAGCCAAATCATACTCTGCAAAGGCACCCGTTACGTATTTGGAGTTGGCAACAGTCCCATCCTTGTACTTAGGACGTGCTTGTTCAGAAAAGACGCCGTCTTTGAGGATTCGTTCAATATTTTCTTTAAAAATCGTATCTGCTTTTGTCATTTACTCTCACCTCATTTATTGTCCTAACTAGTATAGCATAAAAAAAGAAAGGAGGAAAATCACTGGCTTTAAAGTAGTGTTTTCCCCTTTTTATTATCTTATTGCAATACAAGTGATGCCGCCCCGATAACTCCAGCGTCATTTCCTAGAGTTGCAAGAGCCAATTTAGTAGATGTGCGTACTTGAGGGAAGGTATTTTCGTCGTAGACCTTTTGAACACCTTGGAGAAGGAATTCTCCCGCAGCTGACACCCCACCACCGATAACGATTGTTGATGGGTTTAGGATTGATCCTATATTAGCACAAGCGATTCCCAAGTAACGTGAGAAGTTACGGTAAACGATCAAGGCAAGGTCGTCACCTTCTTTTGCAAGGTCAAAGACAGTTTTAGCAGTTACTTCTTCGCCGTCATCAATCAAGCGTTTCAAGGCTGCATCACCTTCGTATTCATCTGCATAACGACGAGTCAAGTTGACAATCCCTGTTGCTGAAGCAACTGTCTCAAGACAGCCTTTTTTACCACAGGTACATGCGATTGGTTGGTCAAAGTCAACAGTGATATGACCAAGCTCACCAGCAGCACCAGCAACACCGTGGAGCAATTTGCCTTCTGCTACGATACCGCCACCAACACCAGTACCAAGTGTCATAAAGACAACGTCTGGTTGGTTGTCACCAGCCCCCATCCAGCGCTCACCAAGAGCAGCTACGTTGGCATCATTATCGATGAAGAATGGAATACCCAAGGCTTTTTCAATCTTTTCTTTAATTGGTTGAAGGGTTTTCCAGTTTAGGTTGTAGGCACCAATAACAGTCCCTTTCTCACGGTCAACCACACCAGGTGATCCCATTCCAATCCCTCGGAAATCCGTAGCTGACAATCCAAGCAAGTCCAAACGATGCTGAATAGACTCAATCATATCATCTACAATATGGCTTCCTTCGTCCAAAATATTGGTCTTAATAGACCATTTTTCTTGGATTTCTCCCTCTTGAGTTAAAATTGCAAACTTGATAGATGTTCCACCAAGGTCAATCCCAATAATCTTTTGACTCATCGTCTTCTCCTTTTTAATTGAAAATGCTTACAGATATAGTATAACAAAATCGTTTGTTTTGTGCAAAGGTTTGCATTAACTTCCTAGAAATTATTCTGATTTATGGTTTCCAAAGGCCAGAAGCATCTACGTAGTATCTACCACCATCAACTCGCTCATTCTTTGCCATTTTACCATCTGATTTCAAATAGTAATTCCCTTGCCAAGTATTACGAGCGTATGAACCATCTGATTTCAAGTAGTACCAGGATTGATAAGAAGAGTCATAAATCCATTCACTTTGAGCCATTTTACCGTTCGCTTTGAGATAAAAAGCACCTTGCCAAGCATTTTTGGCATAAGATCCATCTGATTTCAAATAATACCAAGCTTGGTATGATGAATCATAAATCCATTCACTTTGAGCCATCTTTCCGTTTGCTTTAAGGTAGTAACTTCCTATCCATGTGTTTCGTGCATATGAACCATCCGATTTGAGATAATACCATCCTTTGTAATATGAGTCATATATCCACTCACTCTGAGCCATTGTTCCATCTGATTTGAGATAGTAATCTCCTTTCCAAGAATTGGTTACTGGATTACCATTGTCAGAATAATAATACCAATATCCATCCTGCTTAACCCATCCACTAGAAGAAACTCTATTCTGTGGACTAGATTGGCGTGGTTTAAAAACACCTCGAGGAGCTTTTGAGCGTTCACAGGCAACTCCATCACCATCTTTGTCTAGTCTTGAAGAATATCCAGGCTCTCCTCTATGGATATCAGAATAGCCATTTTCCCACGCTTCTGTACAATTTGAAAAGTGAATTGTATCATTAGCAAAAGTCGGTTGAGCGAGCATCATCAACGCAGAAAAGCTAGCTAGACCAGCTTTAAAAAGAACTGTTTTTTTCATCATTTCCTCCCATAAAATGACATCGTTTTCCTCTTATTTTATCAAACTTAATCCAACAATTCAACATATCCATTATGTTTTTTAGTTCATGAAGTTTATTTAGAATTCACTTTCAACTCATACAAACCTCTGACTGCGTTACAGCCATAGACAGCTTCTGCTTGGTTCAAGTCTGCCAAAGTCAAGACTTTTTCATCTACCTGTCCTATGTCTAGCAAATGCTGGCGGTAAATCCCTGGCAAAATTCCTAGACTGGTAGGCGGTGTGTAGAGTTTACCATTAATTTTTAAGACCAGATTTCCAATAGAGGTCTCAAGTAGTTCTCCTGACTTATTATGGTAAATCTTCTCTTGCTCTCCTAGGCTTAAATGTGGTCTATGAGTTGTTTTAAAGTAGGTAAATGATTGATTCAAATCTGCTTCTTGCAGACAAAGTTTGGCTTTGCAGAAACTTGGACTGAGGGGTGTTAAGATTTGGCGACTGAGTTCCATCTCTCCAGACTTGCTGATAGTAATTCGCAAGCGATAGTCTTGGTGAGAATCACAAGCTTGACACTCTTCCTCTATCTTTTGTCTCAGTTCTTCTGGGTCAAAAGGAAAGGAAAAATAACGACTCGCCTTTGTCAATCTTTTCAGATGTTGATCTTCAAATAGCAAACGTTTCTGGCCGATTTTCCCTGTAGTAATCAATTTGAAACGAGCTTGTTTACGATAGAGAACAGCCGCCTTTTGATGAACCTCACGGTATTCAGATTCCCAAGTACTATCCCAAGTAATCCCTCCGCCAACTCCATAGATGGCTTTCCCTTGATGCAGTTGGATAGTCCGAATGGCGACATTGAAAATCCGTCGCCCATTTGGAAGTAAGAGACCAATCGTTCCGCAGTAGACTCCACGCGGTTGAGGCTCCAAGTTCTTGATGATTTCCATGGTCGCAATTTTGGGAGCTCCTGTGATAGATCCACATGGAAAGAGCGAACGGAAGATTTCAACTAGGTCCACATCCGGTCGTAACTGACTCTTAATGGTCGAAGTCATTTGCCAAACGGTCGAATACTGCTCCACCTGACACAGACGCTCCACATGCTCACTTCCAACTTCAGAAATACGGTTCATATCGTTTCGCAAGAGGTCCACAATCATCATATTTTCAGAGCGATTTTTAGGATCCTGCTCCAACCAGCTAGCCTGGGCAAGGTCTTCTTGGTCAGTCACTCCACGCTGAGTCGTTCCCTTCATTGGTCGCGTTGTCAACTCACGGTCATTTTGCTCAAAAAAGAGCTCTGGGCTCATGGAAATCACTGCCATCTCATCATGTTCAACATAGGCATTGTAGCCCGCCTCCTGCTCTACCACCATACGATTGTAAATGGCAAAAGGATTGACACTCAAGTCTTGCTTGAGTTGGACAGTGTAATTTACCTGGTAGGTGTCCCCCTGACGCAAATGATGGTGAATCTGGGAAATAGCTTTTTCATAGTCCTCTGCAGATGTTTGTTCCCGCCATTTTGAAGGCAAATCTACTTCCTCATAAGTCAGAGGAATAGGGGATGTTTCCACCCTATCGTGAACCGTAAAGTAAAGCAAATACTCGCCCAGTAGAGGAACCTCGTGAACTGCTAGTTTTTCCTCAAAAGCAGGTGCGGCCTCGTAACTGATATAGCCCACGACATAATAGCCTTGCTCTTGGTAGCTTTCCACTTGTGCCAGCAGGTCCGTCACTTCTGCTAAATCTCTCGTTTTTAACTCTTTGATCGGCTGGGTAAAGATGTATCTCTCGCCTAAAGCTTTAAAATCAATCACTGTTTTTCTATGCATATCTTAAGTATAGCACAAAAAGGCAGATACAGACAAAGCTGATCTACCTTTTTTCATTTTACTAGTTCTATCTACTGTTTAGTGAATAAATCTCCAGTAAATCCGTCTGATTTCTGCAAGAGTTGTTTGTAAACTTTCCATTTAAGATTCACTGTATTATCAAATTTATTACCTTGAAGGTCTTTTTCAACTGCAGCATCGAATAGCTCTTGAAGTTTTTCATATGTTGAAATCTTTTGACCATCAATTTCAATTTCTACAAAACCTTTCTCAGCTTTAGCTCTGACTTCTTTATACCATGCTTTCTTCCACTCTTCTAATGTATTAAATCTACCTTTAGAAACTTTTTGGATGATAAAGTTATCACCTAGACCTACGTTACCGGCTGCTTTAGATTCTTGTTTATACTTGTTAGATGCATACCCTAAGAATCCATCAAGGTAACCGTAGTAGCCCCACATACGGAATGTATTGTGTTTGAATGAGATTGAGCCAGCCGTACTCTTACTTGTGTTACCACCGTAAATACCAGTCATCATATTCACAACAGTATAAGCAGAATCGAATCCTTCAGTACGGTAATGACCATTACCTGGTAGCCCGTGTTTAGTAGCGAAGTTGTTATCTACAAGTTGATCAATAGCTGTCAGTTTCATACTCTTCTCATCATCATTTAAATCGCGAACTAAATCCCATTGGTGTGGTGCACCTTCTAACTTATTATAGCTAGCTTTTTCGCGATATTTCTTATCGATTTTCTTGAACCACTTATCGTTAGTTCCAGTATTTTTCTTGATGACAGATTCTGCTTCTAAGTAATCAAGCATCATCATTGATTCGTTATAGTTCTTCATGTAGTGATCAATCTTCTCACGACTACTTAACATATTAGGATCATAGTTATAAATTTGTGTACCATCATTTTTACGTTCGTACGCCATATTTAATCCAAGTGAACCATATTCACCATTATAGTTCGTAAGAGATGGTGATTGTAGCATACCTTGAGCAAATGATTCAATATCTGTCCCTTCACGGTGACGCCATGTTCCTAAGTAGGCCATACGGTCATTGATATGAGTTGTTTCGTGAGTGAATGCAGATGTACCATAATCACTAATCATACTAGAGATGATGTAGTATACAGCCTCTGAATTTTGTGGGTTAGAAAAGATATAAGCATACGCACCCATACCGTTATATCCGTGCCATTTACCTGTAGGTCCATAGAACTCACGAACTGGAGCATAGTCACCATTCTTATTATGACCCATTCGGTCAGCCCATCCATTACCTGGAACATCTTGGTTATCCCAAATTGCTGATGGAACCATATTTTCAGATTTCAACAATTGGTTACGTGCATTATCAGCAGCAAGTCTTGACCAGAAGTCTAAGTAATTAATTTGCTCTTGTGCACGTAAATCGATTTCTTTCTTAAACGCTTCTCGTTCAGATTCTGTATTCTTACCATATTTCTCAAATGCACTAAACGCTAGCGTATTGTACGTTGAAATTAAGAACATGTGAGCCTTCTTAGTATTCAGAAGTGGTAAAATGTATCGACCATGCTCGCCGTTATTTAAGTTTTCATATAAGTGATATTTCTTATTAGCAAAATCAGGATTAGATGATTGTTTCTCAACTACATAGTTAGTATGAGAAATAGCTTTTTTATACCACACGTTCATATCAGTATCTTCTGTAAATAACTTCATATTATATGTTAAGAAGTCATTTAAGTTACCTTTACCTGTTGCTCCCGCAATCACATCACGATAAGCATCTTGAGTTCGGTCTCCTTTCAAGAAATGTTCACGTGAACCAATTTGAATCAATCTATCGATAACGCTAACGTTCTTACCATAAAAATCAGGTTTGAACATCATAAGGTCTTTAATGCTCATATCATTGTATTTAAATCCATAATAACGATTTAAATAAGTAAGAGCCATCATAATTTTAGCTTTGTTGTCTTCTACTTTTTTAAGAAGAGCTTTCATGGAAGCTTCATCACTATTCAATTGATGGTCTTCGTTTTCGACTAAAGCTTTGACTAATTTATCCAAATTAGCTTTCGTTTCTTCAAAGCTTTCTTCAAGGAATAGATTTTTAATATAACCATCTTTACGACCATCAGTATTTTCTTCAGCTTTACCACGTTTGTCCATTAACGCACGCACTTCAGGTGAAATCAATTCAACACCTGCTAATTTTGCTTTAATATCGTTGATTAATTGTGTTCTATCTTTAACAACCATATTCGGTGTATAAACGACGTCACCAAGACCTTCGATACTATATTCACGAACTTGTTGGACTTGAGAATCAGCTTTACGTGTGACAACTTTTTCTTCCTTAGTACCATCAGCATAATGAATCATAATATGATCAACATCTGACAAGTCAGTTACAAATTGACCATCTTTCATACCTGTCACAGATAATACTTCTGTAGTTAATAATTTAGATCCTTCAGGAATCTTATTACCTTGATTGATAATCCACTCTTTATTGTAGAATGGTTGAAGTTTTTCAACATTTCGGTAAGCAAGTTCACGTTCTGCATTATAATCTTGAGTAGTTTTGTACGTGTCTTCTTTATACGCTACGTGATTTAATTTATCAGTCAAATATGGTGTGATTTCATATTTATCTGCTGTGATATTGAACGAAGCAATACGTTTATCCGCTTCTGCTTGGTCGACACCCTTAATCTGTTTTGAACGGTTATAAGAAACGTTACCTGATGCAACATCGTTCACATACACATTGTTCTTGAAGTAATCAAATCCGAAGTATGGGTCACCTGAGTCAACTGACCCTGAACCATACATCATTTCACCATTTGTCACTTTCATCATGCTGACGTTATTTTCAACCCAACCCCAGTCATAGTTTTCGTGAATTAAACCACCGCTTTGATTGTTGGTTTTGAGTGTCAATGTCCCTTTGACCACAGATTTAGTTAAACGACCTTTTTGTTTAACATCATTTGGATTTCCACCATGGTTGACTTTGGCAATCAATCCACCAAATTTAGCATTGTTGGCTTTAATGTCAGCTTCAACATAAGAACTATCTACATTGCTTCTCCAGCTTTCACTTACAAGTCCACCAGACCACCAACCTTTGTTACCCACGCTTTCGATTTTACCGATAAAGGCTACATTACGCATATTGGATTCATCTAGTTTGTTGACCATACCTGTAACGTCGTTATTACCAACCACATTACCCGTAACCTTAATATTCTCAATCGTTGAGTTCTTAAACATATCTCCAAGTGGAGCTGTTTTATCAGCCCACGGCATATTGATATTCACATTACCAAAGTTGATGTCATGAATATGAGCATTTTCAACACGGTTGAACAATGGTCGAGCTAGATTGTGAATGGTATAACGTTTATCACCTTCACTATACAACTTACCTTTAAAAATGTTCGTCACGTATTGTTTATTCGGAGTCGGAACATTTGCTGCATTAAGATCCGCACCAAGTTTAAACTCACCCGTTGGGTTAGCTTGCATATCTTTTACAAGCTCATTGAAGTTGTAATATACATTACCTTCTTTTAATTTTTGTTTTTCAAAGTAATGAACATACTCTTCACTGAAAGTATCATCTGCTCTACGTTGAACTAAGTTTGGAGCTTTTGCTACCACTTTGTACAATGTTTTTCCATCGACAACCACTTCTTCAACAGAACTTACCGTAAGTCTTGTTGTCTTATTATCATAAGTTGTCACTCGTAAGTAAAGTGGAGCAACGTCTGTCGGTTTTTCAGTAAGTAAGCTCTTATCTGTTTCAACACCAGCATCATCCACACTCATCAAGCTTGTTTCTTTGATGTTTTTGATTTCAACTTTTTTAAGGTCAAGTCTTAGCGGTTCTTCTTTCAGAACCTCTTCCTCATCACCCTCACCACGGTCATAAACCATCTTCGTTTCAAGTTTATAATCCTTGTAGTACTGTAAATCTGTCAGGGTAGTTGTCAAGTCGTCTGGTGAAACATTCAAGGTTTTGACAATCTCATCACCTTTTTTCAGAGTTAAGGTAATAGATTTAATGGCTGCCTTACTTGGATTTTCTAGACTATACTTAACATCTGAAGTACGCTTCAAATCCTTAGGCTCAACTGCTGTGATGGTCAATACTGGTTTTTCAAAGGTCTTGGTACCACGTTTCAAAATTTTGTCTTGAGGTGCCTCAAGGATTTCCTCTGTAACTTTTGGAGCGTCCTCTGTTTTAACTCCCTTAATGGTATTAAAGGTCTTGGTGATTTTTTTCTGGCCTTCTTTCCCTTCTTGAGCTACAACTTCTAATCCTTTTTTCAGTTGGTCATCTTCTTTAACAACTTTCTTAAATGGAATCTTTTCAAGACTTTCTTCTACAAGAGTTCCTTCAATTGGTTTTGTCCCACGACTTACCTGTTGGTTTACAGGCTCCTTGGTAACTTCTGTGCTAGTTGAAAGAACTTGGTCAGTTTTAACACCTTCTACTGTTTTATAAGTTGTTTTAGTAACTTGACTACCTTTTTCACCATTTCTTACGACAGTTTCTTCGTCCGTATACTTGGTTGGATCCTCAGTCGTTTCAGTTTTGTAGTCTAGGTCTGTAGTCGATGTTTCAACAAGGGTTCCCTCAGTTACTTTGTACTCAGGTAACTGTTCTTGTACAAGAGCTTGACCTACTTTACCTTCCTCTTGTGTACCTTTTACTTCTACTGGAGCATCTGGTAATGCAGGTTGAGTTAAAGCTTGACCTTCTTTGCCAGATTCTTGAGTTCCTTTGGCATCTATCGTAGCTTCTGGTAAGGATGGTTGCGTTAAGGATTGACCTTCTTTACCTGCCTCTTGAGTTCCTTTAGACT
This sequence comes from Streptococcus halitosis, assembly GCF_023147855.1. Taxonomy (GTDB): domain Bacteria; phylum Bacillota; class Bacilli; order Lactobacillales; family Streptococcaceae; genus Streptococcus; species Streptococcus halitosis_B. The sequence goes on along the minus strand of NZ_JAHXOP010000003.1, from coordinate 218,722 downwards.
CTACTGTAACCTCTGGTAATTCGGGTTGCGTTAAAGATTGACCTTCTTTGCCTTCTTCTTGCGTACCTTTAGCTACTTGGTGAGTTGGTTCAGCTTGTGGTACTGGAGTTGGAGCAGGTTGCACCTCTTTCTTAGTTCCGACTGCAATGACTTGCGACACAGGTTTTTGAACCACTTGGTCTTCGATGACTTCTCTAACTTCTTGACCATTGACCATCGAAACTTTGGTTACAAGACGACGCTGACCATTTACTCCGGCTGTGACGATACGAGTCTGTCCTTCTGCTAGATTAGCATCTGGGCTTGTGACCGTTTCAAAAGGAATCTCTACCAAGCTCTCTTCCTGTCTAGCCTGAGGCTTCTCAGAAACTGGTTTTTCTTCAACCGCAGGCGCAACTGGATTCTCTACTACAGATTTTTCGACGGCAATTTCCGAAGCAACAGCAGGTCTTTCCTGAGCTACTTCTGTTTTCTCGATTTCTTTTGAACTTTGCTTTTCTACTGGCAACTGAGACTTTTCAGCTGAAGCTGGTCTTGATGGATGGAGTTCCGCTTCCTTGAAGTAACCGATGTACTCATAGCCATCAATATGAATAATTCCTTCAGCCAAGCCTTCATGTGTAGAGGCTGAAATAGTTTGGTTATAAGAAAGCAATTCTTTATTTTCAAATGCAAATGTCCCATAAGGTACAAAAGTGCTGGCTCCCAAAGAACCAATCAAGAGAACACCTAGGACCTCTTTGTGACCTTTTTTGGATACCAAAAAGACTGCTAGTGAGGCTGTTGCCAAGCCAAGACCAGCCAAGGCTAGTTCTTTACTTCCTGTGTAAGGAAGTTGTTGACTGTTAGTTGCTTTCTTGCGATAAACTACATAGAGAATATCTTCATCTTGAAATTCTGTAGGAACTTCATGGTGAATCAAGGCTTTTTCAGACTCAGTCAATTCCTGCTCCGCCAGATAACGGTAATGAACGCTATGAGCTCCGCCAACTTCATTGGCTTGCACCTTATCTACTGAAAAGGTACTAGCACCAAAAAGGAAGGCCCCGATGGCTACAGGACCTACCCCAACAGTTAGCTTACGAATCGAATATTTGGTGATTTTTTCTAGTTGTTGTTTTGTTTTTCTCATTCTCACGACTTTCTGATAGAATCTTGTGGATACTGCGCACGCGCACCTCCGATTAATTTTGGACGACTTGCAAGAGCCGTTACATGGGCATGCCCAATTTCTCTCAAAAGAGGGCGAATCGGAACCTGAACATGCTTGACATGCATGCCAATTGCAGTGTCTCCGATATCCAATCCAGCATGAGCCTTGATAAATTCGACCTCAACTGGATCCTGCATAAACTTGAAGGCTGCCAACTGACCTGACCCTCCTGCATGAAGTGTAGGAAGGACACTGACGATTTCCAGACCAAACTGCTCTGCCACCTGACGTTCCACGACGAGGGCCCGATTGACATGTTCACAACCTTGAACAGCTAGATGAATTCCTTTTTCCTCTAGGATATCTAGGATGGTTTTCACGATGATTTCCCCAATTTCCTGGCTGGATTCCTTACCAATCTGACCACCCATCACCTCACTAGAAGAAAGGCCCAAAACAAAGATAGCTCCTTGCTTCAAATTAGCCTTGTCTATTACATCTTCTACAATCTGGCTTGTTGCTCTTTGAATGTCTTTTTCCGTCATACTTGATACCTCTTTTGTCACTATCTATCATATCTTTTTTTACTGATTTTATCAAGGCCAACTAATCATTCTGATTTTTAAAAGCAAAACTCCCAGAATAGACTGGGAGTTAGCTTGTTGCGATTTTATTGAGGTATATTTCAACTGTCGTTCCTTTTTCGGGTGCAGAATCAATCTTCATCTGGTAATTGTCTCCAAAATGAAGTTTGAGTCGTTGGTCGACATTTTGAAGGCCAACTCCCCCACGTTTGAGCTGACTTTGACTACTATCGCCAGCAGCTTGGAAACCAACACCATCATCCTCAATGCGGATGACAAGCCCTGTATCCTTTTTCTGAACAGAGACTTTAATATGGCCCTGACCTTCCTTCTCCTTAATGCCATGGTAAAGAGCATTTTCTACAAGAGGTTGTAACACCAGCTTGGGTAAGACTAGGTTACCAAAAGCAGGATCTTCATCAATCTCATACTCCAGCTTATCACCATAGCGTTGTTTCTGGATAAAGAGATACTGGCGGACATGATTGATTTCATCAGAAAGAGAAATCAAATCCTTTCCTTGATTGAGCGCCAAGCGGAAATAGGTTGCCAAAGACTTGGTCACCTGAACCACTCGCTGACTATCCTGAAATTCAGCCATCCAGATGATAGTATCCAAAGTATTGTAGAGGAAATGGGGGTTAATCTGGCTTGACAAGGCTTGAAGTTCATACTGCCGGGTCGCTTCTTCCTGCCTGCGCACATCTGCCATCAGCTGATCAATCTGATCCAGCATGGCATTGAACTGGCGAGTCACTTCTCTCAGTTCATAGGCGCCAGCTTCCTTAGCACGCAGATTTTGTGTACCAGAAGCAATTTCCAGCATGGTTTCTCTTAGATCCTTCAAAGGGGCAATCCAGCGTTTGAGACTGAACCACACCAAGCAGAGACAGGCAAGAAGAGATAAGGCACTAGCACCAAGTAAGGTCCACATGAGTTGACTCCGAACCTGGTCTAACTTCTCTAGCGAAGACACGCCTATAACCGTCCAATCTGTTCCTGCAATCTGTTCCTGACTAACGTAGGATTGATGGTCTAGCGTATAGCCCTGCCCCGTCTCGATGTAGGGTTTCATGGCCTCCATTTCACTCGCTGAGCTATAGACAGTACGTTTAGGATGGTAGACAAATTCATGGTTTTCATTGATGATAAAGGCAAAACCCTGCTGACCCAACTGGAGTTGGTTGAGATAGGCTTCCAGAGTTTCGTAGGAAATATCCAAACGAAGCACGCCAAGATTGGCCCCCTCTGCATCAACCAGTTCCTGAGTAACAGAAATGACCCATTGACTGTCTGATTTACGAGCTGGTGTCAAAACTGGCTTAGCTCCCTGATGAATAGCCTTTTGGTACCAATCCTCAGCCATCATATCTGAGGAAGTTTTCATCTGCACACTATCATCTGTAGAAATAACCTGACCGGATTTGGTGACCAGTACCACCGTTTTCAAGTCCTGATCTGCCTTTAAGATCGTCAAAAACAGATCTCGGATTCCCTTGACTTGGTCTTGGTTAGGATTCTCAGCATAGGCTAAGACATCCTTCTGCTGGGTCAAACTGGTAGAGGTGGTTTCTAATTTTTTGATATAAGACTGAATAAAGTGGCTAGTTTGGCTAATGGTCGTTTGGCTATTACCCTCGATAGTAGCCTCAATAGCTGATGAACTAGATTGATAGTAGAAAGTCCCAACCACAGCTAGTAGAATGAGAAAGACCAGAAAGATGGAAATAACCATTCTGACTAAGAGAGAAGAACGCTTCATCGGCCTTCTCCCTTCTTAAACTGACGAGGTGTCACACCTGCAATCTGTTTAAAACGTTGGGTAAAGTAGTTCATATCTTCAAAGCCAACCTTTTCGGCTATCTCATAAATCTTTAAATCCGTGGTCAGAAGCAAGAGCTTGGCTTGTTTGACACGCTCTCTCACCAGATAATCCTGAAAAGGCAGGCCCAACTCTTTCTTAATTAAGGAACTCAAATAAGTTGGGCTAAAGCCCAAATCACTGGCCAAGCTCTTTAAACTAAATTGACTGTCAGCCAGATGAGACTGGATTTTCTGGGCAATATTTCCCTCAAACTTATCAGTCAATAAATCTTGTAACTGCTCTTCTTTTTCTTCCTTGTCTAGTTTTTGCTTGATTTTCCCCAACATTTCCTCAATATCCTGACGAGAAAAGGGCTTGAGCAGGTAGTCATCTACACCGAGTTTAACAGCAGACAAGGCATAATCAAAGTCATCGTAACCTGTCAAAAAAACTAGGTGAACCTGAGGATAGGTTTCTCGGACCAGACTGGCCAACTGGATGCCATTTAGCTGAGGCATGTTAATATCGGTTAAAATGATATCTGGCACCTGCTTTTGAATCAAGTCCCAAGCCTGTCTTCCATTTTCAGCCTGACCGATGATTTCCATATCGTAGGCTGCTACATTGACCAGCTTGGTCAAGCCTTGTCTTACCAGATACTCATCTTCTACGATTAAGATTGTGTAGGTCATGCTCTGCTCCTTTACCACTTACTAGTATCAGTATAGCAAAATTCTCCTCTAACTACTTAGGAAAGACTTCTTAATCGACATAATCTAGTAAATAGGCATAGCCTTTTTCTGCCATTTGGTCTTTGGGAATAAATCGGATAGAGAGACTATTGATACAGTAGCGTAAGCCACCCTTGTCCTGAGGCCCATCTGTAAAGACATGGCCAAGGTGAGAATCTCCAACTCGGCTCCGCACTTCCATGCGTGTCATATTGTAAGACTTATCTTCCTTGTAGGTAGCAACATCTGGACTGATTGGTTGGGTGAAACTAGGCCAACCACAACCAGACTCAAACTTGTCTTTTGATGAAAAGAGGGGTTCGCCAGTGGCCACATCCACATAGATACCAGATTCAAATTTATCCCAATAGCGGTTTGAAAAGGCTCGTTCTGTTTGATTTTTCTGTGTGACTGCATACTCCTCAGGTGACAAGGTCTTTTTCAATTCTTCATCACTTGGTTTAGGATATTTGCTGGCATCGATGACGGGATAGGCAGCCTGATTGACATTGATATGACAATAGCCATTTGGATTTTTCTTGAGGTAGTCTTGATGGTAATCCTCAGCCACCACAAAATTCTTCAAGTTTTCCTTTTCAACTGCCAGAGGTTGGTCATATTTTTTAGCAACTTCATCAAAGACTTGGTTGATTACTTCCAAATCCTTTTCATCTGTGTAATAAACACCAGTACGGTACTGGGTCCCCACATCATTTCCTTGTTTATTTTTGCTGGTTGGATTGATAATGCGGAAGTAATGAAGCAGAATTTCCTTGAGGGAAATTTGCTTAGCATCATAAGTAACATGGACAGTCTCTGCATGGCCTGTTTGGTTAATCAATTCGTACTTGGTTGTTTCCCCTCTACCATTTGCATAGCCTGAAACGGCATCGGTTACTCCAGGCACGCGTGAGAAGTATTCCTCCACTCCCCAGAAACATCCCCCAGCTAGATAAATTTCGTGCAAGTCTGCGTCTTTACTCACTTCTGTTTTTTTCACTGTTTTTCCTCCTTGGCTAACGGATGCTTTCTCAATTTGCGAGCTATCTGTCTGCCCTGTATTTCGCATCAATAGAAAATAAAAACCGGTTATGGCTAGGAGAATGACTCCTGCCAAGACAAAAAGTTTTACTTTATCATTCATAGCCTTTCTCTACCCCATTTCTTTCAATTCTTTTAAAATCATTTCCTTATCCATAAAACCTGGTTGCGTTTTGACCAGCTTGCCTTCCTTGTCTATAAAGGCTTGAGTCGGATAAGAACGGACACCATAACTTTCCAAGAGTTTACCTGATGGATCAATTAAAACTGGAAAATTTTTATAATCCAATCCCTTGTACCAATTCTTAAAGTCTGCTTCTGCTTGTTCACCTTTGTGTCCAGGAGAGACCACTGTCAAAACTACATAGTCATCACCAGCATCCTTAGCGATTTCATCCGTATCTGGAAGGCTAGCTAGACAGATGGAACACCAAGAAGCCCAGAATTTAAGATAGACTTTCTTGCCCTTGTAATCAGATAAACGATAGGTCTTACCATCTACTCCCATCAGTTCAAAATCAGCGACTTCCTGACCTTTAGTCGCAGTTTTCGAACTAACTTGTTCTGTTTTGGATTGCTCCTTCATAGTAGACTCGTCTGACATGTTTTTAGTCGAACAGGCTGCCAAGCAACAAATTGAGCCTACTCCAAGGAGACATGTTTGCCATTTTTTCATTTCTTTTTCCTCTCTATTCAAATAATGTAGTCAAAATGGAAGCATTTCCCAAAAGCACCAAGATTCCCATCACGATAATGAGAAAACCACCCACTTTTTTGAGGGTTCCGAGATAAGGATGGAGTTTTCGGAAATGTTTCAAAACATAGCTGGAAGCAAGAGCTAGAACCAAAAATGGTAGCGCCAAACCCAGCGTGTAAATCAACATGAGACCAGCACCCTGCCAAGCTCCTGAACCACCTGAAGCCGCCAAGGCCAAAACAGACCCCAGAACCGGCCCCACACATGGCGTCCAAGCAAAACTAAAGGTTAACCCCAGTAAAAATGCCTGACTATAGCCGTTACCCTTTTGCTCCTGTCTCTTTAATTGTAGCCTTCTTTCCTTGTAGAGTCCCTGCAAATGTAAGACTTCCATCTGGTGCAAGCCCAAGAGAATGATAATCGCACCCGTCACATACTGAAACCAAGAAGCATACAGCAAATTGCCTAAAAAACCAGCTCCATAACCCAGTAAGATAAAAACAAAGGAAATCCCCGCTATAAAGGCCATAGTTCGCAATAAACTAACAAGTGAGATTGAAAATTTTCCGCTAGAAGCCTGAGCATCATTCTTATCATCCAATAAGACTCCTGCATAGACTGGCAACAAGGGTAAAATACAAGGAGAAAAGAAGGAAAGAATTCCAGCAAGAAAAACACTAATAAAAAAGATTACATTGTCCATTGCCTTCCTCCATTCTTTGATTTGATAGGTCTATTATATCCCCAAAACTCCAGAAAAAACAGGGACAATGATAGGGAAAAATAGGAATTTAATCAGTTTATTTAGAAATCTGGCACAAAAAAAGCCAGACAAGGTCTGACTTTGGTAGAAACAGAAAAGAGAATCACCTGTCCTCCCTACTTATCTGGTAATAAATAAGGTCCGCAACGTAGTCTTTTCTCTCCACATCATTGGTAATGGTTTTTAGATAAGACATTCCCGCTTTTTCCATAACACGGCCTGAAGCTGGGTTGAGACTGGCATATCGTGCTCTGGCTTTTTGAAAACCTGCTTGAGTAAAACAAAAGTCTAACACAGCTTTTAAGGCCTCTGTCATCATACCACGGTCCCAATAATCTTTTCCTAAAATATACCCAATTTCACAACTTGAATCAGGCTCATTCATCTCAACGATGCTGATATCTCCTATCACATGCTCAGGATCTTCTTTGAGACAAATGGCCCATTTGTAATAGTTGGGATTGGTATAGGATGCAACCCAATTTCGAATCGAGTTCCGAGTCACCTCAACATCAGGATGAGGATCCCAGGTGACATAGGCCAAATTCTCAGCAGATGAAGCCCAATTTTGAAACATAGCTTCCGCATCACTCTCCACAAATCTTCTCAAAATCAAACGTTCTGTCTGTAACATTTGCGTACCGATTGCTTTCATAATGTTACCTCGCTTTCTAAGCTTAAGGCTCAGGGTAAAAAGACTATACTCAGTAACAGCTAGAAAACAAGTTTTTCATCTAGTTACTTGACGCAGTCGCTGTCTGGTTTGAAATGCGCTTTACCAAGCTTTTTCAAACCTAGTCATCCTTGCGGGGGTGAGACAAGGAAAATCGAACTCTACGAGTTACCGAATCTGCCTCGTTTTCCCGTTTCTAGACTCGGGCTGAAAAACTCCACTGGAGGTTATTCTTGCTCTCGAGTTTCAAGGCAAGAAGCTAAAAAGGTCCCCCGGACCTTTTTACTCCCAAAAGTGATCAAAGACGGTGATTGGTAGGTGGCGTTTGTGTTGGCCTTTGTGCCACCAGTTTTCGATAGTCGCTTGGGCTTCTGGGCTGATTGTTTTTCCTTCTAGGTAGTCATCAATCTCTTCATAAGTGACTCCCAAGGCTACTTCGTCTGCAATACCTGGTTTTTCTTCTTCCAGGTCTGCTGTTGGGATTTTTTCATAGAGGGCTGGGTCTGCACCAAGCACCTTCAAGAGTTGCTTTCCTTGACGTTTATTGAGGCGATAAAGAGGGAGAATATCTGCACCACCGTCACCAAACTTGGTAAAGAAACCTGTGATATTTTCCGCAGCATGGTCTGTTCCAATGACCGCTCCGCTATGGGCACCCGCAAGGGCATATTGGGCAATCATACGACTACGAGCTTTAATATTGCCCTTGTTAAAGTCTGAAACAGGACTTCCTGTCGCTTCAACTGCAGCTGTCATGGCATCAGCTGATTCCTTAATATTCACAACCAAGCTGACATCTGGTTGGATGAAAGCGAGGGCTTTTCGAGCATCCGCTTCATCAGCTTGCACGCCATAGGGCAGGCGGACAGCGATAAATTGGTAGCTGTCATCTCCTGTCTCTGCTCGCATTTCTTCCATAGCTAATTGCGCCAAGCGCCCTGCTAAGGTTGAGTCCTGACCTCCAGAAATCCCTAGTACAAAAGTTTTAAGGAAGGGGTGTTTTTTCAAGTATCTTTTTAAGAAGTCAATGGAACGACGGATTTCTTCCTGAGCGTCAATCACTGGCTTGACACCCAGTTGCTGGATAATGGTCTCTTGCAAACTCATTCTTCTTCTCCTTCACCAAGGGCTTCTTTGCGCATCTTATCAATCAAGTCCATCTTATCTTGCCAAATATCACGCGCCAAGTCTACTGGATAATGCTGCGGATTTAGCACGCGTTTGTATTCATCCCAAAGCTTGTCAAATTCTTTGCGAGCATAGGACTGAATCTCAGTCAAACTAGGCAAGTTGTAAACTAATGTTCCTTCTTTGAAAATATCCACTAAGAGAGGAACGGCATCAAAATTTCGAACAGTCTTTTTGATGTAGGTATAAGTTGGATGGAACATCTTGATTTCAGTCATGCCGCTCACATCCACACCATCATAGGTAATGTAGTCACCTTCTGACTTGCCTTTTTCACGACTGGTAATGCGCCATACCTGCTTCTTACCTGGCGTTGACACTTTTTCAGCATTATTAGATAGTTTGATGGTATTGCGCATACGACCATTCTCATCTTCGATAGCCACAATCTTGTAAACTGCCCCAAGAGCTGGCTGGTCATAGGCTGTAATCAGCTTGGTTCCCACACCCCAGACATCAATCTTGGCCTTTTGCATCTTGAGGTTGAGGATAGTATTTTCATCCAGATCATTAGAAGCATAAATCTTAGCCTCTGTGAATCCAGCCTCGTCTAGTTGCTGACGGACTTTCTTAGAAATGTAGGCAATATCCCCAGAGTCAATCCGCACACCCATAAAGTTAATCTGATCACCCAGTTCACGCGCCACCTGAATAGCAGCTGGCACACCGATGCGAAGTGTATCATAAGTATCTACTAAAAAGACACAATCACGATGGGTCGCCGCATAGGCCTTGAAGGCTTCATAGTCGTTTCCATAAACCTGTACCAAGGCATGGGCATGAGTCCCCAATACTGGAATACCAAAGAGTTTCCCTGCTCGCACATTGCTAGTTCCGTTGGCTCCACCAATCACCGCTGCTCGTGTTCCCCAGATAGCTGCATCCATTTCTTGCGCACGACGTGTCCCGAACTCCATTAAGGGTTCATCCTCAATGACCGAACGAATACGTGCTGCCTTAGTCGCTATCAAGGTTTGAAAGTTAACGATGTTTAAGAGAGCCGTTTCGACCAATTGACATTGGGCTAGAGGCCCTTCCACCTGTACAATCGGTTCATTGGCAAAGACCAAGTCCCCTTCCTGAGCAGAACGGACTGTCAACTCCAACTTGAGATTGCGGAGGTAGTCTAAGAACGCCCCATGATAACCAAGCGACTCCAAATAAGCAATATCGCTATCTGAAAAGCATAAGTCTTCAAGATAATGTACAATTCTTTCCAAACCAGCAAAAACTGCATAGCCGTTCTGAAAAGGTTGCTGGCGGAAGTAAACCTCAAAGACCGCCTTCTTATTGTGAATCCCTTGGTCAAAGTAAACTTGCATCATGTTGATCTGGTACAAGTCCGTGTGCAATGTCAAACTATCATCTGGATACATCTGTTTTCCTTCTTCCTACTTTACAAAGGTATGAACGTATTCTACCACTTTCACACCATCCGATAAATTAGTACTATTATAACACATTTTGTCGGGATTGAGAAAAGAGTAACAAGCTTTTATACTTCCTAAAGCTCATCCATATCTTGCTCAAACTTTTTTTGAGCCCATTCGCCATAACTTTTAAGGCCGAGATTGCCGATAAAAACCCAAGGAAGGTAAATCAAATAAGTAATGACCCAAGCAGACAAGTATTTAACGTTCAAAGGATTATGCTGATAAATTTCGATATTGAATTGATAATTCTGCAACATCAAGAGAGTCGTAATAGCGAGAGTCACCAGCAAACACCCTACAATCGTAAAATGAAAACGACTATAGTAGGTCACTCCAAGTTGTCGTGCACGATTGAAAAAGAAGAAAATTCCTAAAAGAAGGGTAACCAGAAGAATATTAGGATTAAAAAGAGCAGGTGCTAATACAGCCACCAAATAACTTAGCAGAATGAGCCCGATAAACATATAAAAAGACTCTGTCCCAGCTTTATTGATCAGTTGTTCTTCTCTTTCGTCTAGTAATTGATAATAAAAAAATCTATTTTTCATCTTCTTCCTCCCAAACTTGCTGATTTCTGCGATTCAAGTATAGGATAACTCTATCCATAGAATAACTCCCAACAAGATAGATGATAACTGCTAGAACCACTTTTAGGGAGTACTTCCAAGTCAATAGACTGACCAGTTCCTCGCGATTGCCTACGATATCAATCAATAAAACCACTATAGAAAATCCCAAAGCAGATAAAATTCTTTCTTTTCCAGTATTCTCAACAATATCTCGAATGTCAATTCCTACATACATGCGGCGAATAATGGCATACAAACCAACTCCAATCAATAAAAGTAATTCTGGTAAATAGGACAAAAGTGTTAAATTGAAAATATAAACTTTGGCAAAAATTTCCAGTGCCAAAAATAGGCACATTCCCAAGAGAATTTCTCCTGAAATGTTTCCATCCAATTTTTCCGTACGTTCATCTTTTATCACAAGTTTTTTTCTATTTTTCATCTTCTTCCTCCCAAAATAGTTGGTCTAATGTTTTGCCTAAGCATCTGCAAATGGACTGGCAAAGGGAGAGACTAGGATTGTATTTCCCAGCTTCAATCAAGCCTATAGTCTGCCTAGTAACACCCACAGCTTCTGCCAAATCCCCTTGTGTTAAATCACGCTCCACACGAGCTAATTTTAATTTTAAATTTTTAGCCACTAGCGTCCTCCTTCACATTTTTAAAAAGTTGCTCTTCTTTTAAAAACATTATACCATATATCTAACTTAATGCAATATATAAATGTCATTTTGTAAGATTTTATTAACAAAAAACTCTCTACCATCTTACATGATAAAGAGTATTCGTTCTTTTTTGATACTTAGCTAAGTTCCTCTCCAAAGGAGAGAAGCCTATGTCACAAATCCTTTTGGTAATAGTATCTATGCCCTGTATAGGGATAGTTTTGCAAGGTAAAGACTTCCTTGTAGCCGTGGCTTTTATAAAAATCTGGCGCTTGAAACTGGTAAGTATTGACGAAAGCAAAACGACAGTTTCGATTCTTGGCTTCATTTTCAGCTTGCTCCAATAGTTTTGAACCGATTCCTTGTCCTCGTAGCTCCTCTTTCACAAATAAATATTCGATTTCCAGCCAATTTCCAAAAGTCTCAGCTACTAAGCCTGCCATGAGATTGCCCATTTCATCTTCGACATAAAGGTTCAGTGGCTCGCTTTCAGCCTCTTCTCTTTTAGAGCGATTATAAGCACGAATCAAATCCCCTATTTCTTGCGCTTTATGCGACTCCATATTTTCTAATCTAACGTGCATCCAAACCTCCCAATAAACTACTACAGCTTGATTATAATCCTATTTCAATAGACTGTCAAACTAGAAAAAAACTCACCAAGCTGAGTTGATGAGTTCATGAGTTATTTTCTAAATTTCCACTGGCTATAAATTCCGAAACCGATAATCCAGATAGCTGAACCAATTGCTCCCATAAAGGTAGATTCTTGTAAAAAGAGGGTTACAAAGACAAAGATAAAGAAGAGCATGGTTAAAGGATTTAGAAAACGATAATGGGGCATGAGGTAGCCATCCGCCATGAAGTCTTGTGACTTGCGGTATTTGAGATGGGCCACCATAATCAAGATATAAATCGCGATGTAAACACCTGATGAAGATGCCGTGATCAAAGCAAAGGCATCTGAAACACCTGGCAACACATTGATAAAGGCAGCCAGAGCAATTAAGATTGCTGAAGCAATAATAGCATTTTGTGGAACATTATGGCGAGAGAGAGTATCTGCCTTGATCGCTTTTAAGAAGCGATTGGGTGAATCATGGGCAATCTGGTAAAGGTGTCGTCCTGTTGAATAGAGGGTTGAATTAAGAGCCGATGCGGCCGACGTCAAAACGACGAAGTTAATCAGAGCCGCTGCCCACTTGATCCCTGCCAGTTCAAAGACCGTTACAAATGGAGAATCTGAAGAAGCAAGTTCTCTCCAGGGAATAATAGACATAATGGCTAATAGAGCTCCACCATAGAAGAAGACAATCCGGAGAGGAATTTCTTTAACTGCTTTTGGCAAAACCTGACGAGGATTCTTCGTTTCAGAGGTTGTCACTCCGATAAATTCAATCATCAGATAGGCAAAAAATACCATTTGAAAGGCCATGACAAAGTTCATAACTCCATTTGGGAAAAGAGAGAATTGATTGCTGATATTTGCTAGACTTGCAGCACCATATGGTGTTTCAAATCCTGTTAAGACCATAAAGACTCCTGTTGCAATCATAGCTAAAATAGCCACAATCTTAACCATAGCAAACCAAAACTCGACTTCTCCAAAGAGCTTAACCGCAATCAGATTGACCAAGGCCAAAATCGTTAAAAAAACAATCTGAATCAGCCAACTAGGCCAAGAAGGAAACCAAAACTGAACATAATGCGAAATCGCAGTGATTTCTGCCATACCGATAAAGACAACAGACAACCAATAAGACCAAACCGAGAAATACCCCCAGCCTTTCCCCAAATGACGGGTGATAAAGTTGATAAAAGTATGTTGTTCTGGATCCTGATATAGCATCTCCCCAACAGCCCTCATCATCAAAAACATAAAGGCTCCTGTAATCATGTAAATCAGGATGATAGAAGGTCCAGTAAGGCTGATAGAACGACCAGCACCTAGGAAAAGTCCTGTTCCGATTGTCCCCGCAATGGCCATCACCTGAACATGGCGATTGGTTAAACCACGTTCCATTTTATTTTTTTTCTTATTTGAACTCATATAGTCTCCTATTTATTCAAAAAATCAAAAAGGAGTTGAGCAAGTCAAGACCTCCACTACTCCATTTTCATGCTATTTAGGCTGTTTTTTCAACCTTTAAAATTTTGACATCGTAACTACCAACAGGTGTCTCAATCGTAACAATATCGCCTGTTTTTTTGCCGATCAAAGCTTGTCCAATCGGACTTTCATTTGATACCTTCCCAGCGAAAGCATCCGCACCTGCAGAACCGACGATGATGTAGACTTCCTCTTCCTCTTCACCGATTTCTTGGATGGTTACTGTCTTACCGATAGCTACCTCATCTTGGGCAACTGCATCGCTATTAACAATTTCAGCATAGCGAATTTTGGTTTCTAGACTTGAAATTTGTCCTTCAACAAAAGCTTGTTCATCCTTAGCTGCTTCGTACTCACTGTTTTCTGAAAGATCCCCGTACGAACGAGCAATTTTGATACGCTCTACTACTTCAGGACGACGAACGAGTTTCAATTCTTCTAATTCTTTTTCTAACTTTTTCTTTTCTTCAAGGGTCATTGGGTAAGTTTTTTCTGCCATTTTTTCAACTTTCTTTTCTATTACTTTTTTAAAACAAAATTATGTGGAAAACCACATAATTTTAGTTTGAACTACTTGATTGTGTTAATTTACTATTGATATGTTCTGCAACGTTTTGGTCATGCTCTTCTTTTGTCGTTGCAAAGTATACTTTACCGTCTTCAACATTGGCTACAAAGTACAAGTACTCACTCTTTGTCTGATTTACACTTGCTTCAATCGCATCGAGGCTTGGACTATCAACTGGGCCGGGCATGAGGCCAAGATGTGTATAAACATTATAAGGTGAATCAATCGTAGTATCAATTGCAGTATCATCAGCCAAGCTAATCTTTTGGCCAAGTTTTCCTTCAGCATACAAGATAGCAATGTTGCTTTGAAGTGGCATACCAAGATTCAAGCGGTTATAGAAGACTCCCGCAATCAATTTACGATCTTCGGTCTTAGCACCTTCTTTTTCGACAAGAGAAGCAATACTGAGCAATTCATTAACTGTCAGATTCTTTTCTTTTATCGTAGTGTAGTACGGTGACATAGCCTTGTCCATAGCTGCTAACATATCATCAATCAAGCTTTCAACCGTAGTGCTGTCTTTGATAGTGTAGGTTGCTGGGAAAAGGTAACCTTCAAGGCGATAACGAACGCCACTGTCTTTTGTTGGAAGACTTCCAAGAAGGTTTGGATACTTGGCTACTAGTTGGGAGATGAAGGTTTCATCTTGAGCTTTTGCCAGGAAAGCATCCGCTGTAAGAGGTTCTTTAAAATCACCTTGGAGTTGACCTACTGTCTGAGCAATTTGCTCTAAGGTATAACCTTCCGGAATAGTTAAGTTCGCAAGCACTGGTTCTTGAGGTTCAGGAGTTCCACCTTTTTGCAATTCTTGAATCAAGTCATCCGTACTCATGCTCTTCTTCAAATTGTAATAACCTGACTTCAAGTCTGAACCCTTATACTTAGCATAAATACTAAAGATAAGTCCATGTTTGACCAAACCAGATTTTTCCAAAGTGCTCCCAATTTGTTGCACATTTGATCCTTCTGGAATTTGAACTGTCATATACTCCTTAGAGCTCGCATCAACAGGTTTCAAAGAGTCTTGAACATAACCGTACCCAAAGTATCCACCAGCAGCCACAAGCACCAAAAGAACTAAAAAGGTTACTAGGAAACCTTTGGCCTTTGATTTTTTCTTTTTCTTGGTTGGTTTTTTACCTTTACGGCGACGGTCACGACGTGATTCCTCCGTTAATCTGTCTGAGGATCCAGTTGAAGCTAGCGCTTCAGCTTTATTCTCAGAAGAAGGAATTGATGTATTGACCTCTTCTGTCTTATAAGTCACATCTATCTTGGTCGGAGTGTCGTTAAATTCTTTTTCTTCAGGTTCAAGTTCAACTGGTTCCACCTTAGGTTGAACGGACTCCACTACAGATTCTTCAGCTGGATGAATCGGTTCTACTAGAGGTTCTTCAGATTCTACAACTTCTATCTTGTCAATGACAGGCTGTCTAATCTCTTTCTCTTCTTTTTCATCCGTTTTATCAGCTTCATCACTCGAAAGTGGAGGAACACTCGGCGCATTCTTTAGAATTTTATCGACAACAGATAGGGAATCAGCCATCAACTCTTCTGTTGAAGCATCAGATTCAGGATTTGCAGGAGTTGCTGAACTAGCTTGAGATGATGAAGCCGTCAGATTTGGAATGTCTACTTCTTTCTCTCTTTTATCTTGTTCTTTTACTCTCTCTAAATCACGTAGAATCTGCTCTTTAAAGCTTAATTTTTCTTCTTCTCTTGATTTTTCAGTCAAAAGCATTACCTCCTTGTTGACAATCCATAATATTATATCTTAAAAGTTACAGAAAAGCAACAAAACATCCCTTTCTATAGCTTTGATTCTCATTTTTTAAGGTTGCCAAACCATATCATACCAACTTTCACCCGCAAAGCTTGACTGGGATACTCCTTCATTCACAAATCCATTTTTTTCATAATAAGGGATGAGATAGTCATGACAGGTCAAATTGATACCTTCTCGTTCATGTTCTAAAGCAACTTCTTTCAGAGCCCTTAACAGTCTTTTCCCCACGCCCAAGGCTTGTGCCCCCTTAGCTATGGAGAGACAAGTCACAGAGATATAACCTCCAGGTCGATGGCTATAGTCTTTTATCTCTTCTGTAAAGGACTGATCTTGTAGATGACGATGTGGGACGACTGGACCTTCGATATACCCAAGGATACGTCCCTCCTTTTCGGCTACGAGAAAACTGGTCTGAATTTCACGTAAGTGCGCCTCAAAGACCGCACGAGGAATGGCTTCTTCAAGGGAGAAATTCTCCAGCTCTATCTCTAAAATTTGATCTAAATCCGAAAATCTTGCTTGTCTGATTTTCATACTTCCTCCTGATAAAAAGGATTGGCCCAAATCAGATTCCATCCCGAAAATCTTGCGCATGAAGCTTCTGGTGCTTCTTCCTCAACAAAGCCATTCATCTCAAAATAAGAGAGCAGGTCATCAGGACAAGTCAAGCGAAGATACTCATACCCTCCTTCCACCGCCACTTGTTTCAAGCTAGCAAGAAGAAGGGTCCCCAAACCTTGCCCGCGATGGTCAGGATGAATAGCAAATGATCTTATTTCTATCCATGTGGGATGAAGAGACTGAGACTCTCCTAAAACATAGCCCACGAGCTGGTTTTCATCTCTAGCTACAAGAAAGGTATCCGCAATCTTACGGATACTCTCTTCTAAAAATTCGTAGTTCACTATTTCTTCTGAGGATAAACAAGATTCTTCAATTGCTACAATTTCTTCTAAATCCGATAAAGTAGCCCGTCCTATGGTGATTGGAATTTCCATTCTTTTTTCTTATTGGACGTTACTTGTCAAATTAGACAAAAGACGTTCAAATGAGTACTCATAGGTTTGGATATCTCCTGCTCCCATAAAGACATAGACTGCATTATCATGCTCAAGGAGTGGTGATACATTTTCAACTGTGATGACTTGGCTTTTCTTCTTAATTTTATCTGCTAGGTCTTCTACCTTGACGTCACCATGATCCACCTCACGGGCTGATCCATAGATTTTCGCCAAGTAAACAGCATCTGCCTGGCTCAAAGCTTTAGCAAAATCGTCTAATAGGGCAATGGTTCTAGTAAAAGTGTGTGGTTGGAAGATTGCAACAATTTCCTTACTTGGGTATTTCTGACGAGCCGCATCTAAGGTCGCAATGATTTCCGTTGGATGGTGGGCGAAATCATCAATAATAATGGTGCCATTGACAACCTTTTCAGTGAAACGACGCTTGACACCAGCAAATGTTTTCAAGTGTTCACGTACCAAGTTCAAGTCAAACCCTGCTGTATAAAGTAAACCAATAACGGCTGTCGCATTCATAATATTGTGACGACCAAAGGTTGGAATGTGGAATTGACCCAACTCTTGTCCGCGGAAATGAACTGTGAATGTTGAACCAGTCGTAGAACGTAGAAGGTCGCTAGCTACAAAGTCATTTCCCTCAGCATCAAAGCCATAGTAATAGATTGGCGCATTGGCTGTAATCTTACGCAACTCAGCATCCTCACCGTAAACAAACAAACCTTTACTAATTTGTTTGGCATAGTCATTAAAGGCGTTGAAAACATCCTCTAGACTTGTAAAGTAGTCTGGATGGTCAAAGTCAATATTGGTGATGATAGAGTATTCTGGGTGGTAAGGCATGAAATGACGCTCATATTCATCAGATTCAAAAACAAAATACTTGGCATTTTCAGAACCTCGACCCGTTCCATCCCCAATCAAGAAGCTAGTGTCTGTGATGTGAGACAAAACGTGAGACAGCATCCCAGTCGTTGATGTCTTACCATGCGCTCCTGCAACCCCCATGCTGACAAAGTCACGCATAAAGCTACCTAGGAATTCATGGTAACGTTTGTAGCTGATACCATTTTTGTCGGCATAGGCGATTTCAACATTGTTGTCTGGACGAAAGGCATTTCCAGCAATAATTTCAAGATCCCCTTGCAGGTTCTTTTCATCAAAAGGAAGAATCGTAATTCCTGCCTGCTCTAGTCCACGTTGAGTAAAGTAGTATTTTTCAACGTCTGAACCTTGAACCTTGTGTCCCATTTGATGCAACATCAAGGCTAAGGCACTCATCCCTGATCCCTTGATTCCAATAAAATGATATGTTTTTGACATGCTTTTCTCCCTTACTCAGTAATTCTTGTCAGATTCAACTCTTGGGCAACCTGACGTTCCTGTTCTGTTTGCTTATTCTTTTTATTATAGATTTGACTCTTCTTTAGAAAATCATAGTTGTTCTTTTTAGCCTTTTCCGTTTGAGATTTCGGAGTTGGAGTTACTACCTGGTCAGCCTCCTCGGCTAGAATATAGTGGGACTGGCTCAAGTTTTTGCTAAACTTGGCAAGCTCACCTGGATTTTCCTTTTGAAATGGTGCTGTTGGTTGGTTTCCTTGACGAACAAGTGTTGAACCATTGTGTCGTCTAGTATGACTAACATCCTGAGTCAAATACTTGGCCGAACGTTTCTTCTTCAGATCCGCACGCGCCTCTTCTCGAGCCAATTCAGCATACGTTTTTTCAACTTTTTTAGGTTCTGGGCCTGGTTTTGGCTCCTTGCTAGCTACCGAAGGAGTTACAGCCTGTTCCTCATTGATAGGAGACCATTCCAAATAGTTTTTATCGCGGTAATCACCCTTGATATTGCTAATAAAGTCTGACTCATCATACAAGTCCATGACTGGCATTTTAGTCAGCATGATCTCATCATCTGACACCAGTGGAAATCGATCTTGTTTCATTTTGTATTTCCTTTCAACACTTCATTATAGCGTATTGTCTTGATTTTTCAAGTGCTGGCTTCAGAAATCCCTAAAATTTCTCGAATTTCTGCCAGACTAAGACTCGCACGCGATTCCGTTCCATCCAAAACTTGGGAAACCAGGTGTTTCTTCTGTTCTTGGAGTTCTTGAATCTTTTCTTCAATGGTTCCTCTAGTAATCAAACGGTAAACCTCTACCTTCCGCTCCTGTCCCATTCGGTGAGCTCGTCCGATAGCCTGAGCCTCGACAGCAGGATTCCACCAGAGGTCCACTAGGATGACGGTGTCAGCTCCTGTCAGATTGAGACCGACACCACCCGCCTTAAGAGAGATGAGAAAGATATCCCTTTCCCCTTGATTAAATATTTTGGTCATTTCTTGCCGATCTTGAGCAGGAGTTGAGCCCGTAATTTTGAAGGAAGTCAAGCCCAAGTCTGGGAGTTCTTGCTCGATTTTTTCCAACATTCCTTTAAATTGAGAGAAAATCAAGACCCGATGCCCACCATCAGCCACTTGTAGCAATAAATCTCGAAGGCTATCCAATTTACCACTGGCTCCATGGTAATCGTCCATGAAGAGGGCTGGCGTATCGCAGATCTGGCGCAATCGCATGAGACCAGATAAGATTTCTACCCGACTTCTCTGGAATTCTTGGTCTGTCACTTGGGCTAGACGGTCTCGCATCTGTTGCAACTGGGCCAGATAGATGGCCTTCTGCTGGTCTTCCAGTTCATTTTTATAGACGACTTCGATCAGATCAGGCAGTTCTGTTAGGACTTCTTCTTTCTTACGCCTCATGACGAAGGGCTTGATAAACTGCGCGACTCGGTCAGCCGGTAATTTCATAAACTCCTTTTTACTTGGCAAGAGCCCCGGAAGCACAATTTGAAAGATAGACCACAACTCTCCTAAATGGTTTTCGATAGGCGTACCTGACAAAGCAAAGACTGCCGGCACAACAAACTGGCGCAAACTCTGAGCAATCTTGGTTTGGGCATTTTTCATGACCTGGGCTTCATCTAAGAAGAGAAAATCAAAAGCCATCTCTTGATAAAGCTCGCTGTCTTGACGAAAGGTTGCATAGCTAGTCACATAGATTTGGTGATTTTCAGAAAGAATCGCTTCTCGATTCGCTTTCAAACCATGAACGACAGCCAAATCCAACTGTGGGGCAAATTTTCTAAATTCATCTGCCCAGTTGTAGATTAAACCTGACGGTGCTAAAATCAAGACCCGACTATCTTCTGTCACCTGACTAGTCAAAAAAGCGATGGTTTGCAGTGTTTTCCCCAATCCCATATCATCTGCCAGAATGCCACCAAAGCCATAGTGATGAAGCATCTGGAGCCAACGGACTCCCTTTTCCTGATAGTCTCTCAAACTCGCCTGAACCCGTATATCTCCCAAAGGAAAATCCTCTGGATGGGTCAAATCATGAGCTAAATGCCGAAATTCTTCCGAGAAGGAGATCCTGTCTCGACCTTCAAACAACTGAGACAAACTGTAAGCTAGGGATTTCCGAGCCTGAAAAGAACCATCTTTTAGCTCAACCCCCAGTTCCTGCAAATTTTGACGAATCTGCTTGGTCTCCTCATCAAAAAAGTACACTTGGTCAGAAGAACTGATATAGAAATCCTGATTGCTGGTCAGGGCTTTAAGAGCTTGATCAATCTCTTCTTGGGCAATCCCTTGGAAATCAAATTGAATTTCCAACAGTCCTCCCTTGGACTCAATCTGAACCTGAGGAGCTTGGACGCTGTAGAGCTGATTCATCTCATCAGACAAGAAAACCTGACCCAACTTCTGAAAAGCTGGAATCGTATGGTGAAAGAAAGAATAAACTGCCTCTGGCTTCAAAGCCTGTCTCCAAGACTGAAAATCAGCCTCAAAACCAGCCCCTAAACAGACTTGAAATAGCTGATTTTCCAAGACAGCATCGCTTGAAAATGGTGATTGTTCCAGCTGTTGACGACTAGTCACCTTAACCTCTCCATAGTCAAACTGGATATCCAAGCGGATGCGGCCGTCATCCTCCCTATCAAAGTAAAAGATTGGTGAAAAGGATCGTATTTGTAAGCGCTCAGGAGCAGAAACTGTTCCTAGCTGTCCAAACAAGGGCAGACAGGTGGCTAGGCGGTCACGATCACTGTTGTCAAACTGGAGGCATTTTCTCCCTCTTTCCTCCTGAGGAAGCTCCTTGATTTCCTTTAGTAGGCTGATTTGTTTAGGATTTAAGAGATAAAGATTCCCCTTACGAAATAGAACCGCTCCCCCATAGAATATGTTGACTCGCTCACTTTCAGAAATCTCCATTTCAAAATAATCGGGATACTCCTGCACTGAAAAAAAGAACAGTTCTGCATCGGGATCTAAATCATGAAAGAGAAGATTTTCATAACTAGTAATCTGGTGCTCAAAATGAAAATCTTCCAAGTTCATCAGCAACTCCACTCCCTGCTCAAAAAAGGTCAGAGGAAAAAAGAGGTGACGACCTTGATTTGGGAAAAAGAGATCTTGACTCAGTCCCTCCTCAATCAAGCCACATAAAAAAGTAAGAACTTCTTGACTAGCTGTATCAAAAGCCTCCCAAGACAAGTCATTTTCATAGTATTTCCCAATCATATATGGCTTTCGATGGACCAAGACCTTCAAAAAGAGAGGGATGTCACGAATGACATAATATTTTTGACTATCAACTAAACCGATTCGGAGAGTCCAAAGGAGGCGATTGGTTCCAGCTTCCACCTGCCCTTGAGCCGACAAAGTGCAGATTTTCTCTCTCTTCTGAGGTTGAATACGCTCCAAAAAACTACCACCAAAACTAACCTTGGTTTCGACCTCTTCTTGCTCTTCATGTCCTTTTTCTAAGGCTTGTAAAATCACCTGGCCTTCTTCATCATTTTTCAGATAATGCTC
Organism: Streptococcus halitosis; assembly: GCF_023147855.1. Lineage (GTDB taxonomy): Bacteria > Bacillota > Bacilli > Lactobacillales > Streptococcaceae > Streptococcus > Streptococcus halitosis_B. Next base: position 197,053 of record NZ_JAHXOP010000003.1, on the reverse strand, counting down.
TAGCGCTGCGAGGTGAACACAGTAACCTCTTTTTTGGAAAAAATCACAAGCACAAAAAACCAGATCATCCTCTAAACTGTAGCGCAAGTCTTCTCCCGCCACACGAGTATAGAGGCGATTCCCTTTTTCCTTGATAATCTCAATGTCGCCTGTTTCATAGAGTGCAACCCCCTCCATGCGCAACTTTCCCGGAATCAATTTAGCCATAATTACCCCTTTATCTTATCTTTTCATTATACCACATTTTCCCCCATGAAAATAGCCTTCTAGGAAGACTTTTCTCCTAGAAGGCTGGATTTTTAAAGTGTAGCAAAAGTGGTCACGATGCGTTGACAAACCTCTTCCAATACTGACTTAGGCATGGCTACATTGAGGCGGGCATGAAGAGTTCCCTCCTCCCCAAAGTCCAAACCTCGGTTGAGGATAACCTTGGCTTCATTCTTCAAAAGCTCTTGCAAGCGGTCATCCGTTAGGTCATAGGCTGAAAAATCAAGCCAGATCAAGTAGGTACCTTGTGGTTTCATGACCTTAATCTTGGTTTCGTTGCCCAAAACATCCACTACATAGTTAATGTGGTCCTCGATGACTTCCTTTAACTCTCCTAACCAGTCCTTGCCATAACGGTAAGCAGCTTCTGTCGCCAAATACCCCAAGCCTGAGATTTCATGCTGGTTATTGGCCAACTGGCGTTTTTGGAAAGCAACTCGAAGCTTTGGATTTTCAATGACAGCATAGGAATTTTTAGTTCCAGCAATATTAAAGGTTTTAGTGGCACTACTCAAGATAAGGGCAAAGTCTTTAAAAGCTGGATCAATGGTATTAAAAGACTGGTGTTTGTGACCAAAGAGAGCCAAATCTTGGTGAATCTCATCTGAAACAAGCAAGACACCGTGTTTTTGGCAGAGATGACCAATCTTTTCTAACACTTCCTTTTCCCAAACACGTCCACCAGGATTGTGGGGATTGCAAAGGATATAAAGCTTCACATCCTCTTCCACCATATCCTTCTCCAACTGGTCAAAGTCAATCTCAAACAACCCATCCTTTTCCACCAAAGGATTGGTAATCAATCGGCGATTGTTGAGTTTGACACTGCGAGCAAAAGGTGGATAGACCGGTGTGTTAATTAGAACAGCCTCCCCCTCTTTTGTAAAGGCTTGAATGGCTGTTGAAATAGCTGGCACCACTCCCTCGATAAAGACGAGGGCATCCTTGTCAAAGTGATACCCGTGTTGGCTGGCTTCCCAGTCCTGAACCGATTCAATCAAAGCATCGCTAGCATAAGTATAGCCATAGACCAACTGATTTGCGTAGGCTTGTACAGCTTGTCGAACTTCAGGCAAAACTACAAAGTCCATATCCGCTATCCAGGCTGGTAGAACTTCTCGATCAGCTTCGGCTTCTTTCCATTTATAGGTATGGTGTCCAAAACGATTGGGCAGGCTTGTAAAATCATATTTTCCCATATCTGTCTTATCCTTCCAAAGCTTGTCGCAAGTCCGCAATCAAATCCCTAGCATCTTCAATCCCGATTGACAAGCGCAGGAGGTCATCTGTTAAGCCATAGGAATGGCGCACTTCTGCTGGAATATCCGCATGAGTCTGAGTTGTCGGATAGGTAATCAGACTCTCTACCCCACCCAAACTTTCTGCAAATGAGAAGACCCTTAAGCTATTTAAAATATGAGGAATACGCTTTTCATCCACTACTTTAAAGGAAATCATACCCCCACGTCCAGTATAGAGCACTTCCTTGACAGCAGGTGAAGCCTTCAAAAAAGCAACCACTTCTTGGGCATTTGCTGTAGAACGCTCCATACGAAGAGGTAGAGTTTTAAGACCACGAATCAACTGATAACTATCAAATGGTGACAAGACCGCACCAGTCGTATTCAAATTGTAGAACAGTTGCTCATATAGTTCTAAACTATTAGTCACAACCACCCCAGCCAAGACATCATTATGCCCTGCTAAATACTTGGTGGCAGAATGAAGAACGATATCCGCACCATCTTCAATCGGACGTTGGTAAATCGGACTGTAGAAGGTATTGTCCACCACTACCTTGGAACCCTTGGCATGAGCTAGTTTGGCTAGTTTGGCAATATCAAATTCCAACATCAAGGGATTGGTTGGCGTTTCGATATAGAGAACATCCACATCTTTCTCTAACTCAGCAATCAACTCTTCTTCTGTATTAGCATAGGTAAAATGGAAGCGGCCTTCTTGCTCCACTTGGTTGAACCAACGGAAAGAACCCCCATACAGATCGCGCACAGCCAAGACTTTACTTCCTACTGGAAAAACACTAAAAGCCAGTACAATCGCAGCCATTCCTGAGCTCGTTGCTAGGGCATAGTCTGCTGATTCGATTGCCGCCAAGACCTCCTCCGCCTTACTGCGAGTTGGGTTTTTAGTACGCGTATAGTCAAATCCCGTAGACTGACCAAACTCTGGATGCTGATAAGTTGTTGAAAAATGAAGCGGCGTCACCAAAGCACCTGTTGCCTCATCTGACTTGATCCCTGCCTGGGCTAAAATTGTGTTGATGTGTAGTTCTTTGCTCATACAATACCTCCAAATCTATAGTAACTATTGTATCATTTATTTTTGCCAACTCATTTTCTTGTTTTCAAGAGCTAGTTATAGTTTCAAACTATATAAAAACGATAGTTCCTTGAGAAACTATCGTTTTTCCTGTTGAATAGACTGGTTATTTAACGTGTTTTGCCAGTTCTTCTTGCGCTTTTTTATTTGATTCTTCTTTTTCTTTCTGCCATTTTTCTTTAGCTTTTTCATACTCATCAGTCGTTACAGTCTTATCTTGCAACTTGAGGTACTTGTATGATTCGACACCCTTATTTCCAGCTTGTGAGAATGGCGCTGAGAATGGAACTGTCTTTCTCAAGCCAGGTGTTCCACCTTGGGAAACGTTTGGAATTGCAAGGGCGCTATCAACGAGCCAAGCTTGAATTTCAGCATATTTTTCATAACGTTTCGCTGGGTCTTGCTCCTTGTTCGCTTCTTCTAACATTTGAGTGTAAGTATCCAGACCAACTGCCTTAGCCTTGTCATTGACCTCACCTGGTTCTAGACCAAGGTTTTGCAACATACCACCGTTATTGACATTTAGGATATCTAGATAGCTTGATGGATCCAAGTAGTCAGCACTCCAACCGCCATTATAGATATCAAAGTCTTTTTGAGCTGCCGTTTGAGCGAGGTAGCTAGAATTATCGTAGTCATCTGTTGATAATTGTTGGATATCGATAACCACATTCTCAGCTCCTAGAACAGATTCGATGGATTGTTTCAAAGAGCTCGCTTCAAGTACACCTTTTTTAGCTGATTGGTCAACTGATACGTCCAAGTGGATTGGGAATTGTACACCCTTAGCTTCCAATTCTTTCTTAGCTTCTGCAAATTTAGCTTTAGCCTTGTCAGGATTGTAGTATGGGTCTTGCGCATCTGCAAAGTTGATTCCTTGCCATTCTTGGCCATAGTTGACCATCTTTTCTGAAACAACATCGCCAAAGTCTTTTCCGTTAATACTTACAAATGTTGGAGGTACAACCAAGTTACGAATAATCTTTGTTGCTCCTTCTTCCCCTTGAGATTGTGCTCCATAGGCTGTACGGTTATAAGCATAGTTGAAGGCTTGACGGAAGTTTTTATTCAGAACTGCTTCTTGAGTTGATTTCTTTTCGATATCTGATGTTTTAGACGTGAAGTTATAAGATTTTCTGTCCAAGTTGAAGTTCAAGTAATAAGAAGTTGCGTTTTGCATACTATAGATGATGTTATCCTTGTTCTTCTCTTTAATTCCTTCAAAGCTTGAGCTATTTGGATAGAGACGCGCGTAGCTGTAGACTCCTTCTACAAAGTTACGAGCTAGGGCATCTTGGTCACTACCATCATAGTAAGTCAATTTCACATCATCCACAAAGACATTTTTAGCATCCCAGTAATTTGGATTCTTCTTGTATTCGATAACAGATTTTGAAACAAAGGATTTCATCAAGAATGGTCCACTGTATAAAATACTAGAAGGATCTACCTTACCAAAATCATCCCCTTTTGATTTCAAGAAATCAGCATTGACTGGGAAGAGAATAGTAGAGGTTGTCTTAGAGTTCCAGTAAGGTTCTGGACGTGTCAAAGTGTACTGAACTGTTTGGTCGTCAATCGCCTTAACACCGACAGTTGAAAAGTCAGTTGTTTTCCCGTTGATATAGTCATCCAAACCTGCTACAGAGTCTTGAACCAGGTACAAGGCTTCGGATTTTTTATCAGCAGCATATTTCAAACCTGTCACAAAATCTTGCGCCGTTACAGGGGCGTATTCTTCACCCTCATAGGTATACCATTTTGCATCCTTACGCAATTTGTAAGTATAGGTCAAACCGTCCTGAGAAACAGTCCAATCCTCTGCCAACGATGGAACATAGTTACCGTATTGGTCATTTTCCATCAATCCATCTACCAAATTAGTAATGATGTCGTTGGTTGTTGCACGGTTTTCTGCAAGATAGTTCAAACTAGATGGATCGCTCGAATAAACATAGTTATATGTTTTAGAAGAACTAGTTGAGTTTCCACATGCGCTCAGTAAGATACCTGCGCTTAACACGACACTTGCAAGTGTCAGATACTTGGCTTTAGACTTTTTCATTTCCAGAACCTCCTGTTTTAAAGATTTGTCTTATTATACAGCTTTGGTTTTATTTAGTCAAGCAATTTCTGAAGAAAAACTTAAAAAACATATTTTTCTACTCTTAATTTTAGAAAAAGTTCTCCTTTTTTAAGAAAAATGTACTATAAAAACCTTTCTATTAAAGAAAGGTTAATTCATTGCTTTTATTTATAAATCTTCTTACGATATTTTCAATCGTGTCCGTAGTCGGTCCGCTTGGGCTTTACCTATTATCTTGTCTAAGAGTCGTGTTCGTAGGCTCATCAAACCATAGAGACATCCTCCAAGCCCTCCGATGAGAGCCACATAAAGGAAACTCCAGAAACGTCCACTTGGTTGGAAGACAAAACCGAGTAGCCACTGCAAGAAGCCAACTAGGATAAACATGACAAGAGTCAAGATGGTGATCAAAATAGTCCGTTTCAAGATTATCTTTCGACGAGCACCCGTTACCTGGCAGATGTCTCGGTACATCAAGACATTCGGAATAATCAAGCCGATAGTCGTTGAGATCAAGGGACCGTAGCTGTGAAAAATGGCAATGGTTGGCAATTGCAAGACGATCTTAGCAATAGAACCATAGACAAAATAAAGAACTGCCTTGCGATTTCGGAACATGGCCTGAAGCATAGGGGACAAGACCATATACAAACCTAGGATAGTAGACTGCAAAACTGCAAAGACAAACAAGCCCATGGCCAGACTATCTGGCTTACCGTAAAAGACTGTGTAGAGCGGTTCTCCTACCATAACAACCCCAACCGTTGCTGGTAGCAAGAATAAGAAGAGCATGGTGAGGCTATCTTGGACTAAGCGAGCCGCTGCCCGCAAGTCGCCTTTTACATAGTTCTCCGTCAACAGCGGCAAACCAACACTCCCAATTGAAACTCCCACAGAGATTAAAATCATGGTAATTTTATTAGGATTGGCAGAGAAATAAGAAAACATGACAACCAAGTCTTCATTGCTGTAGTTGGTAAACCACTTCATACTATTGATAAAGGTCATCTGGTCTAAAATCTGGAAGAGCTGGATGGCTGATCCCGTCAGGATAAAGGGAATGGCTTCCTTGATGGTATCAACCAAAAGTCGCTTACTATTGATCTTATCCCGTGTTTCAAAGACTTTCTTAAGCAAACCTTCTTGGGCAAGGAAATAAATCAAAACTACAAAACTGGCCACCATCCCCACAAAGGCCGCAAAAGTCGATTGGGTAACGGCTGATAAGTAGTCACCAGACCCCATCTTCATAATGAAGAAGGTCGCCAACAACATCCAGATAACACGAATTACCTGCTCGGCGATTTGGCTCATAGCATAGGGTTTCAGGTTGTTCATCCCTTGGAAGAAGCCTCGGATAACACTCATAGATGGGAAAATCAAGACTGCCCAAGCCAAACTCTGCATGATGGGAATCAGGTCTTTCCCCACACCTGACAAATCTGCTAGCCAAGGAGAAAAGAGATACAAGACTAAGGCAAAGACTAGACCCAAGCCCGTCATAAAGCTTAGGAAACTCCGAATCAAGGCAAAGCTGTGCTCTTCTTCTCGCATGGTATTGTACTTAGCCACTTGTTTGGCGACCGCAACTGGGATACCCGCCGTCGAAATCAGCAAGAACCAGGCGTAAATATTGTAGCCCATGGTAAAGAGACCATTTGCCTTGGCTGCATAGGTTCCCATCCAGATATACCAGGGAATAATGTAGATAGCCCCAAGGAGGCGACTAATAAAGTTACTAGCTGTTAGCCAAGCAGTCCCTCGCAACATCTGGGCTTGCTGGTGATTGTTTTCGTTAGACATAGCTTCCTCATTCAATTTTGATAACTAGGAAATTTTCCTCATCTTCCATTATAAACTTTTCCTTGTTACTTGTAAAATTCAGACTTTCGGTTTACAATAGAAAGTATGATAAAGATTGAAACCGTATTAGATATATTAAAGAAAGATGATCTCTTCCGCGAGATTATCGACCAAGGACACTACCACTACAACTACAACGAAGTTGTTTTTGATAGCATCAGTTACGACAGCCGAAAAGTAAAAGAAGACACTCTTTTTTTTGCAAAAGGCGCTGCCTTTAAAAAAGAATACCTTCTTTCTGCTATAAGTCAGGGCTTAGCCTGGTACGTCGCAGAAAAGGACTACGAGGTCGGTATCCCCGTCATCGTTGTGAACGATATCAAGAAAGCCATGAGTTTGATTGCGATGGAATTTTATGGTAATCCGCAAGAGAAACTAAAAATTCTTGCTTTCACAGGGACAAAAGGAAAGACAACATCTGCTTACTTTGCTTACCACATCCTATCTCAACGCTACCCAACAGCTCTCTTGTCAACTATGAATACAACTCTAGATGGCAAGACCTTCTTTAAATCTTCCTTCTCAACACCTGAAAACATCGATCTTTTCGACATGATGGCCCAGGCTGTTAAGAATGGTCGAACCCATCTTGTAATGGAAGTCTCTAGCCAAGCCTATCTTGTTCATCGAGTCTATGGCCTGACCTTTGATGTAGGTGTCTTTCTCAACATCACTCCTGACCATATCGGACCGATTGAGCATCCTAGCTTTGAAGATTACTTCTACCACAAACGTCTCTTGATGAAAAATAGCCGAGCAGTTGTCATTAATAGCGACATGGATCACTTTTCTGTACTGAAAGAACAAGTGGAACATCAAGAACATGACTTCTATGGTAGCCAGTCAAGCAATCAAATCGATAACTCCAAAGCCTTTAGCTTTTCAGCTACAGGTAAACTCGCTGGTGATTATGATATTCAACTCATTGGCCACTTTAACCAAGAAAATGCCGTTGCTGCAGGACTTGCCTGCCTCCGTCTAGGAGCTAGTCTTGAAAATATCAAAAAGGGAATCGCTGCAACCCGCGTTCCTGGACGTATGGAAGTCCTGACTCAGAAAAATGGAGCCAAAGTCTTCATCGACTATGCCCACAATGGCGATAGTCTTAAAAAACTGATTTCTGTTGTTGAAACTCATCAAACTGGAAAGATCGCTCTGGTTCTCGGTTCGACTGGAAACAAGGGTGAAAGTCGTCGCAAAGACTTTGGCCTCCTCCTCAATCAACATCCTGAGATTCAAGTCTTTCTCACCGCTGATGACCCCAACTATGAAGATCCAATGACCATTGCAGATGAAATCAGCAGCTATATCAGTCATCCTGTTGAAAAGATTGCCGATCGTGAACAAGCCATCAAGGCAGCTATGACCATCACAAATCAAGAACTCGATGCCGTGATTATTGCTGGTAAGGGAGCTGATTGCTACCAGATCGTCCAAGGAAAGAAAGAAGACTATCCCGGAGACGCAGCTATCGCAGAACGTTATCTATAAAAAAATCAAGGGAATGTTTCCCTTGATTTTTTTAGTCTTCTTTCTTAAATGAATTTTTAAGACCTTCAACGGCACCTTCTACAGCACCTTTAGCTTCTTCAACAACTTCTTTTGCTTTGGCAACTGTTTTTTCTACAGTACCTTCTGCTTCTGTCTTGCTATCGCCAGTAACTTTACCAAATCCTTCTTTGATAGCACCAGTTGCTTGATCCAATTTATTTTCAAGTGACATAGCTCTGTCTCCTTTGCTTTTAATACGATAAACGTTATCGCTTACATTCAGTTTATGCTTATTCTTTAGCAAAGTCAAACAATCAGCTCAAAATGAAGCCATTAAGACAAATAGAAAGTCAACCGTTCCTTATCAAAATCAGCAGCCAACTCATACTTCCCTTCTTCGTTTTGCACAACATAGCCCAAGACGACTAGACTCTCAACGAAGATATCACGACGTTTCTGTATCAGTTGATCTTTTTTGAGAAACTTGAGTAAAAAGGTCGTCATATACTTGAGGGTGTACTCAGGATTGACATCTCCCAAAATGGCATAGAGTTCCTGCTGTTTTTCTGTCAAAGGATATTGATTCTTGACCTTGTAAAAATAATTAGACAGGGTCATTTTTTGCCTTGCAAAGTCCGTATATTCGATTAAAATGGCTACATTGGTTTGATTGCGCAATTCCGTCTCAAAAGTCTTCTCCAGCAAGCCTCGATAGACTGGACTGTCCTCTCTGATAAAAATCTCTTGATCAAGGGCTAAATCATCCGTAGATTCTAAAAAAGGGAGATTGAGCGAATAGTGTTTATTTTCCCTTAGAATCAAGCCTGCCTTTATATACTCTTCCATAAGCTTATCAACTGATACATCTGGAAACTGGGCCTTGATTTCTCGTAGAATCACATCGTCATGCTGGTCCAGATAGTCAACCAAATCTATAAAAAATAGTTGTCGAGTCAAACGAGAAGGATTAAAAATCTGAATCATGAAGATTCCTTTCTTTACATTTTAAAAGAGGGGATGCTGCTAACTGACTAGGATTGGTCCCCGGCTGATTCAGAGGCACGGCTATTCCTAGTTCTCTATAGTATTTATTCCAGAAATCACTAATTTCCTGCTCCCCGTCCCCAAATTGCATCGGAATGGTCTCAAAAATAGGGAGAATTTCCGCAATATACTGGGAGCAGTAAAAGCCAGACCCATCTGGATAAAAAGAGGCATTATAGGGTGCACCTAAATGTTTGCTAGCTCTTTCCTTTACCAAGTCAGCTTCCAGATCTGGATAGACATAAAGGTCATAGAGATGAGTCGGTTCAAAAAATTCTACTGGTTCTTGACAGATAACACCAACTTCACCAGTTGCATGATAAACAAAACCGTCCAAAAAGATGGCTACATGACTATAGTTACCAGTAGAAGCCTGGATGGCCTGCCCCATATCTGAAAGGTCCTTCACAAAGATCAAATCACCATTTTCTAACATCTTTCTCTCCTAGAAAAAAAGGAGCCGAAACCCCTTTAGCTATAAGGAAACGTTAGTTTCCTTGTTTAAGTTATCACTCAGGCTATTACCCATTAAAGCTTTCTGTCAACTGAGGCACCACTTGTTTCTTACGTGAAACGGCACCTGGAAGGAAAGCATGGTTGTTTTCAAGTTTGAAGTTAAAGGCTGCTTCCACCTTGTCCATGTTTGATCCAAGAGCAAGGATTTCTGAATTTGAGTTAACGATATCTGTAATCATCAAGACAAAGTCAGAGTAGCCATTTGCTGTATTGGCAGCTTGCATTGCAGCTTCAATTTCAGCTTGGCGTTCCAAGACTTCAGCAATATCAACTGTGTTTACTTGGGCAACACGGACCTTATTTCCGTTGAGTTCAAAGGTCTTAGCATCGATATCAATCAATTCCTCAGCAGATTTGCTAGCCAAGTTGGTACCAGCCTTGAGCATAGCAAGACCGTACTCTTCCAAGTTCACGCCTGCTAATTCTGCCAATTCAGGAGCAATAACTTTATCAGATGGGTGAGTTGTTGGTGATTTCAAAAGAAGGGTATCTGAAATCAAGCCTGAAAGCATCAAACCTGCAATTTCTTTAGGAACAGCTACACCGTGTTCTTTGAACATGCGGTAAACGATTGAAGATGCAGAGCCAACTGGTTCCAAACGCATGTAGAGTGGGCTTGAAGTTTCAAAGTTAGCTACACGGTGGTGGTCTACAACACCGTAAACTTCTACTTCAGCGATATCTGATACAGACTGTTGGAATTCATTGTGGTCCGTTAAGATAACTTGCTCTGCACCTTCTGCTTTAGCTGATGTGATGACTCGTGGTGCTTCAACACCAAAATAGTTCAATACATAGGCTGTTTCTTCGTTTGGTGTTCCAAGTGCTACTGCTTCTGTGTCCAATCCATAAGCCTCTTTTGCAAGATAGGCAAAGGCTACAGATGACCCGATGGCATCTGAGTCGGGATTTTGGTGACCAAATACTAGAATCTTAGACATGATAATACCTCTTTAAATTTATTCATCTTATTTTAGCACTTTTTTCCTCTTTTGACAAAAGTAAGAGGAGTCAAAGGACTCCTCATTAGACATCAATATCGTTAACTAGATTTTTCTCTTGATTTTCGGATAGAAATCGTTCTTTCTGTGGACGTTTCTTACGTTTGAGAAGAGCCTCTGCAGACATGGCTTCTTCCTTGCTAGCAAAACCCTCTACATAGATGAGTTTGACTGGCAAGCGAGCTCGGGTATACTTGGCTCCCTTACCACTATTATGAACGGCAAGACGTTTCTTCACATCTGTCGTGTAACCAGTATAGTAAGAACCGTCACGGCACTCCACCACATACATATAAGCCTTATGATCCATAGTAAATCTCTTGAATTTCTGGTGTATAGGAACCATCATCATTGTGAACGATGAGAGGTGGCAAGACCTTAAAGCCACTGGTCGATCCATCCTTGATAGCTTCGATTAAGAGCATATTGGCCTCCTTCTCACGTTTAGGATAGACAAATTGCAGGCGCTTGGGTGCCAAATTGTGGCGTTTGAGCATATCTAGGATATCCAAGAGCCGATCTGGACGATGAACCATGGCCAAACGACCATTAGACTTGAGAATACTCTGAGCACTTCGACAGATTTCTTCTAGGTTCGTCGCAATTTCGTGTCTTGCTAGGAGGTAGTGTTCACTCTCATTGAGATTGGAATGAGGATCCACCTTGAAATAAGGCGGATTACACAAGATCATATCCACCTTACTTCCCTGAATGTGCGCAGGCATATTTTTCAAATCATCGCAGATGACCCGCATCTGCTCTTCCAGGCCATTCAACTGAACCGAACGCTCTGCCATATCCGCCAAGCGCTCCTGAATCTCTACAGAGAGAATTTTTGCCTTGGTACGACTACTTGCAAAAAGTCCCACTGCACCATTTCCAGCACAAAAGTCCACAATTAAACCCCGTTTAGGGAATCGAGGAAAGCGTGATAAAAGAACACTATCCACCGAATAGCTAAACACCTCTCTATTTTGGATGATCTTGATATCTGTCGAAAAGAGCTGGTTGATTCGCTCTCCTGGTTTTAATAATTGTTCTTCTTTCATACTTTTATTATAACAAATTATGTTAATATCACAAACAATTTAGATAATCGTATTTATGGCTTCTTCTTTAAATGTTCTAATGCCTCACGCGTCCAAACAGGCATCATTCGTCCAAGTGGTGCAAAACCGTGCTTGATCCGATCATTTGAAAAACGTCTCCGTCTTGGCAATTGATGTTTTTCCTCTTCCAAGGTACGGATAGAAAGACTGGCCTTCCCAGTGTATTCGTCAAAATCCACCACCTGAACTTGGACTTCATCGCCAATTTTTAAAATGTCATAGATATTTTCAATAAATCCCGTCCGAATCTCCGAGATGTGAATCAGCCCTGTCACCCCTGTCTCTAACTCGACAAAGGCACCATAGGGCTGAATTCCTGTAATACGCCCAGTTAGCTTATCACCAATTTTCATTCTAGTCCTCAATTTCAATCGTTTCAATTACTACATCTTCAACTGGTTTGTCCATTGCACCAGTCTCAACAGCTGCAATGGCATCCAAGACCGCAAACGATTCTGCGTCTACTAATTGCCCGAAAACAGTATGGCGGCGGTCAAGGTGAGGAGTTCCACCTTGTTCTGCATAGATCTCAGCGATTGGTTCAGGCCAGCCACCACGCGCAATCTCTTTCTTAGAATATGGCAAATGTTGGTTTTGCACGATAAAGAACTGGCTACCATTGGTATTTGGACCCGCATTGGCCATAGAAAGAGCGCCACGGATATTATAAAGTTCTTCAGAAAATTCATCTTCAAAAGAGTCACCATAGATTGACTCACCACCCATACCAGTACCAGTTGGGTCTCCACCTTGGATCATAAAGTCCTTGATAATACGATGGAAAATCACACCATCATAGTAACCGTCTTTTGACAGAGCAACAAAGTTAGCCACTGTTTTAGGAGCATGTTCAGGGAAGAGCTTGATACGCAAGTCTCCGTGATTTGTCTTAATAGTCGCAAGAGGACCTTCTACTGCTTCAATGTCTACTTGTGGGAAATGCAATTCTTTTTCTACCATACCAAATCCTTCTAAGGCATCAAAAATGCCATCTTCTTCTACTGTTTTTGTAATATAATCTGCTTTTTCTTTGATTTTATCATGGGAAACACCCATAGCAATACTGATTCCAGCATAATCAAAGAGTTCCAAGTCATTGAGACCATCCCCAAAGACCATGACATTCTCTGGTTTCAAGTCTAGATGTTCCACCACCTTGGCTACACCAGTTGCTTTGGATCCTGAAATTGGCACGATATCAGACGAATGTTCATGCCAACGCACCATTCGAAGTTTACCTGAGAGACTATCTGGTAGGTGCAAGTCGTCCCCTTTATCCTCAAAGGTCCACATCTGGTATATATCTGCTTTTTCATGAAAGTCAGGATCCACACCCAAGTTCGGATAAATCGGATCAATAGCCTCACTGATCAGTTCTGTTCGCGTGGAGAGTTTGGCATCATGACTGCCAACCAGGCCATATTCAATTCCCTCTCGCTTAGTCCAAGAGACATACTCCTCAACATCTGACTTGTCAATCTGATGTTGATAAATGACCTGACCTTTTTTATCTTCGATATAGGCCCCATTCAGGGTTACAAAAAAGTCAGGCTTGAGCTCACGAATCTCTGGAACGACACCGAAAATACCACGCCCAGAGGCGATTCCTGTTAAAATTCCTTTTTCACGTAACTGTTTAAAGACAGTGGGAATTGTAGCTGGAATAAAACCTGTCTTTGACGTACGCAAGGTATCATCAATATCAAAAAAGATGATTTTAATCTTCTTTGCCTTGTATTTTAATTTTGCATCCATCTCTCTACCTCTTTTTTATCACTCCTTCCATTATACCATAAACCTTAGGAAATTCCTTTTTTGAAAAAAGATGAAAATCCTATCAAAAAGAGAGCCAGTATAACTAGCCCTCTCTTTTCATTCTAGAACATCTCTAGAGCAATCATGGTAATCATCGTTGCATCATAGTAGTTGTCCAAAGGTAAATCTTGTGTGAAAATGTATTTATTTTGCTGAAGAAGTTTCAGATAACCTTCTCCCTTGTCAGACGCATAGGTAATCGGTGCCAAGAAACTACCTGCCTGGTATTGATTGAGGGCCGTTCCGTTCAAGTCATAACCAGCATAAATGCGTTGCTCTTTCATAAAGAAATCCATCATCTTTTGAACGAGTTTTTGGCTTCTTTCATCCTGGCTCTGTGACAAGTGATAAGGCAAACGACAAGCGTTATAAGAATACGCTCCATCATACTGAGATTCGATAGTGTTGGCATCAACAAGGCGTGCCCCTGACTTCTCAGCCCAGATAAAGTCTGGCAAGAGACCCGTATCAGAATGAGAACTGATTTGCTCCAGTTGCCCAAGCATCTTATCCTTAATGTCTAACCACTGTTGGTTTCCAGTCAGGTCATAGAAAGACTGGAAATAGTGGGGAAGGGTATCAGACGTCCGCATTAAGTAATAATAATCGGAATCCTTGTTTGCCCAGTTTCCTACTGTTAAAACACCTGTCTCTTCATTGTAATTGTATCGAAGAATATCTTCTAAGATTTTTTTAGCTTGCGCTTGGTATTCCTGCGCTTTATCTGGCCACTGCTTGGCTGCTTCAATCAAAGAATAAGCGATATAGAGATCACCATCGGTTGCGTTTTGCTTCTCAACCGTTTCGCTACCATTTGTGATCACTTGCTTCCAAGACATCAACTGCGTTCCCTCAATACGATGATTTTGATAATAGCGATAAAGATTCTCAAAATCTGCTTGTGTCGCTTGCCCTTTTTGGGCTGCTAAAACCGTTATGAGCATGCCGTAACTTTGGGCTTCAGATAGAACTGTTGTTCCCTCCGAATCACTCGTCGTACGAACATAAGACTGATCGCCTTTTGTAACGAGAAACTGTTGGCTCCATTGGCTATAAAGGCGATTGCGCATCTCGATTTTAGTCCTTCCTCTTGCCAAAAACAAGGCTAAACAAAAGATAGAAAGAATGAGCACAAACCAGACATATTTTAATTTATTCGTTTTCATAGAACCTCCTATCCTGCAAATCGCTTGGTTTTAACCCACTTGGTTTCTTTCCGTCGGAGTACTTTGTCCAGCACGATTGAAGAAATGGAATCAATGGAAACAACGATAAACATCTGTGCATAAGTGAAATAGGCAGCCAAAGCCAACCAGATTTGCTTTGTAGTAGCTTGTCCAAATTGACTTGCCAATGCTGTCATAATTTGCATCAAATAAAGACCAATCATGAGAATCCAGTTGAAGAGCATGAGCTGGGCGATGTAGATATTATCCGCATCAAAAGCAAATGGAACCCTGACATCTGGGAAGAAAAGATTAAGGCAGATCGCTAGCACATTCGCTAGGAAAATCAAATCCGATAGAACAATGGCAAAGTTAAACCAAAAGAAAACACAAGAATAGTTAAAGACTTCTAGTTTAACGCGCCAGTTTGCTCTGCCAAATAAATGCTTAAAGTTCGAGAGAACAACTTCGTAATTTCCTTTTGCCCAGCGTTTCCGTTGCATATAGTAACTCTTTAAGGTCTCAGGTTCTTGTTGGAAAGCCTCTGAATTATAGGCAAGGGCAATCAATTTACCACTCTGCATGATTTTGAAGGAAATATCGGTATCCTCTGTCAAGGCACCATTTTTCCAACCACCGATACTCTTTACAAAGTCGGTTTGAATAATAAAGTTGGTCCCTGGGATACGCCCAATTTTAAAGAGATGCCACATTCCAACGTGGTGCACGCGCTGAGTAACAACGATTTCTTGGTTGATACAACGAGTCAAGAAATTTTGATTGGCATTTCGAGTCTTGTTGCGACCAAAAGATGCCACGTGGCGTTCTGGATCCTTCATCACTTCTTTTACAAGGAAATAAAGGGCATTTTTTTCAGGCATAGCATCCGCATCATAGACACAGATGTATTCTCCCGTTGCCATCTTCAGGGCATCGTTTAGAACACCTGCTTTTCCTCCTGTCCCAGTACGGTCGATAATAGTCAGATTTCTTTCTGCATATTCAGGCATAGCTTGTACAGACAAACACTCTGCATAGGTGTTGTCCGAACAATTATCTGCAAATAGAAGCAACTCCACACGGTCGTGAGGGTAGTTCATATCCAAGATAGCTTTTGCCGTCTGTGCAATAACCACATCCTCATTATGAGCAGGTACGACAATGGTAACCTTAGGGTAATAAGGAAGTGGCGAGGTATCTACACGAAAATCACTATGTTTGAACCAAAAGTGAACAGCTGAAAAGAGAATTACCAAGCCCCATGCTAGAGAAATCCAAATAGTAAGCAGGGTAAAAATCATTAACATTTGACTAATCATGATTCACCGCCTTAAAATTTTTGTTCACTCGATGGTAGAGAATACTGTATGCAATAAATAATATGACAAAACAAATGCCAAAGGTAAGACTGAGTCCCAAAGCAATGCCAAAAAATATATTGGTTAGAGTCATGTTTCCCTCCTAATATTCTACAATTACATCTGTCTCTAGTTGACGTTTGAGATGACTGGCAACATCTGCGTAGTCTTGGTATTTATCTTTATTATCAGAGTTAATCTCCAAATAGCCTGTTTGGAACTGAATTCCTTGATTGCCATCTTCTCCATGAAAAACTAAACTGCTCAGTTTCTCCTGCAAACCACTAAAGTAAAGTTCCTTCAAAGAATGTTGGTTAGTACTCGATAGAACGAGAAAATTACCATCCGAAACGTAATAGAGCTTATCATTGTAACTCAATTCCTGAGCAATGACCTCTTGAATGCGACTGAGCATCTGGTTATGTTCTTTTGGTTTAATCTGGAAGAACAAATCTTCATGTGCCCAATGAATCAATAGAGATTGAACCGTCACATCACTTTGTGCAGTTACCATAGCCTGGTAATCTGCTCGAGCTTCGTCTTCCTGTTCTTGGACCTTTGAAGCTACCTTGAAGAAATAATAACGAACTTTAAGTAGAATCCCAATCAAAAGTGGAAAACTGATCAATAAGAACACCAGTTGAGTGATTGGGATATAAACTACACCCGCAACCAAAACGATAAGTCCAAGCCCAAATGTTAAGATAAGGGTCCAAGTAAGCAAAAGGTCAGATAATACCAATACTGCAAACAAGGCTAAAGCTAAAAACAAGATTTGTTCTAAAATAATCTCTCGAGCAAAGAAAAAAGAAAGCCCTAAAAGAAGTGACTCGCACCCCAGAAAAGCGAGGAGCCAATTTCTAAATTTATTCCATTTTTTCATTACGCCTCTTCCCCCTCTTTAAATTCGGATACAGATTCAGCAATACCAAAATAATGTTGTATAGCACGAACGATTCGTTCAGAGGCTTTTCCATCTCCATAAGGATTTGGTGCCTGAGACATTTGTCTATAAAGGGGTTCATCTGTTAAGAGGGCTGTCATTGCTTCTTTTACACGTGCAGGATTCGTACCAACTAACTTCAAGGTTCCTGCGCGAACCCCTTCTGGGCGTTCCGTCGTATCACGAAGGACGAGAGCAGGTTTGCCGAGGGAAGGCGCCTCTTCCTGGACACCGCCAGAGTCAGTCATGATAAAATCACTTCTTGAAGCCAAATTATGAAAATCGAGTACATCTAAAGGTTCAATCAAGTGAATACGATCGTGACCAGCTAAGATATCTTTTGCTACTTCTTGCACAGCAGGGCTAAGGTGAACAGGATAAACAACTTCAATTTCCTGATGAAGATCGACCATCTCACGTAAAGCTGTAAAGACATTTCTCATTGGTTGACCTTGATTCTCACGACGGTGCATGGTTACCAATACAAGTTTCTTATTTGGATCCAATTGGTCTAGAACTTCATGATAGTAATCCAATTGAACGGTTAGTTTCAAGGCATCTATGGCTGTATTTCCCGTAATGACAATAGCAGACTCAGGATGATTTTCCTTGAGGAGATTTTCCTTACTCTCACTTGTTGGAGCAAAATAAAGATCCGCAAGGTTATCAGTCATCTGACGATTCATTTCTTCTGGGAAAGGAGAATACTTATCAAATGTTCTTAGGCCGGCTTCAACGTGTCCGATACGTACCTGATTATAGAAAGCAACTAAACTCGCTGCAAAAGTTGTCGTTGTATCTCCATGAACAAGAATCATATCTGGAAGTTCTTGCTTAACAACTGGATCAAACTTTTCTAAAATTTTTCCAGTAATATCCAAGAGGGATTGATTTTTCCCCATAATATCCAAGTCATAATGTGGCTCGATGCTAAAAGTTTCAAGAACTTGATCTAGCATTTGACGGTGCTGAGCTGTCACAACTGTGATCGTCTCAATACTATCACGATGTTTTTGCAATTCTAACACTAAAGGGGCCATTTTAATAGCTTCTGGTCGTGTTCCAAAAACAACCATCACTTTCAATTTCTTCATTATGGTATCCTTCTACTATAATAAAATTTGACACATCAGATTAATCTTTATATCGAATTATTGCGCAAATCAATTAATTTGATTATCTTAATTATTTTACCACTAATTAATTTATATGTCAAATTTTTCCAAGTATATTATTGCATTTAATTTAATTTTAAATAATCGTAATATTTTTGTAACGCTGTGATTTACAGCTTGTAAACCTTATACCTTAAAGTTTCCTTAAAATTTTTTTGAGTGAAGTATTTTTTAAACATTCTAAAACTTACCATTATCTAAATATTTATTTTTTCTTAATAATTCAGATAATTATATTTTAGCGTTTCATAGAATGCATCTCATTTTCTAATACGAAAAAATCCCTCTCTAATGAAAAAGGAATTTATGACTTCTTGCTATTTTATAGTTAAACCTTATAAGATCTATCTTAAATCAAATCTTTTGACAGATATAAAACAAGATCACCGATATCTTCACAAGTAGCATCCATAGCCGGTCTGTGATTTTGATACCAAACACCCGTCCCATCTGGAATATAGCCTCGTTTGATATACAATCTCTGGGCAGGTCCATACCCTGAATGGAGCCCAACACCAAGGGTCACCTTATCCGATATGAGCCTAACTCGTTTTTCTGCTTCTTCCATCAAGAGATTTCCAATACCTTGATTTTGAAAGGGCTCAAAGACATTGAAATCTGAGAGTTCTGGATAGATTTCTACAAAAGGACCATGTTTAGCAGAGGGCAAAATGGTAATGTAGCCCGCTAAAGCATCCTTAACCTCTGCAACTAAGACTTCTCTCTCCCCACATTCTTGTTCAAGAAAATATCTAGCCAAAATTTCTTCTCTACCCGGCCAACCTTGGCTGATAAATCCTCGAGATAGATCTTTAATGTCAGATTCTTGCATTTTTCTAATTGAACATGTCGTCTTCATAAGTTGCTCCTTTATAGCTTTCTCCTACCATTATAGCACGATAATAAGGATTAAAAGAAAAAACCTAGTAAGACAAAAGAATCTTACTAGGTCAACAGGGAATCTTTTCTAACAAAATCCTATAAAAATCTGGAAAAGAGGTCCACCCAGACTGAACTCGCCTTCTCATTTCCATGCTCGTGAAAAAAAGACCCGTAAGGGTCTTAATTCGCTTTCTTATTTTCAAACTCATGAAAAGAGCTCCACTGGACCCAACTCGCTCTCTCATTTCCATGCTCGTGAAAAAAAGACCCGTAAGGGTCTTTTCTTTAATCTTCGTTTACGAAAGGCATCAAAGCCATTACGCGAGCGCGTTTGATAGCTGTTGTTACTTTACGTTGGTTTTTAGCTGAAGTTCCTGTTACACGACGAGGAAGGATTTTCCCACGTTCTGAAACGAAACGGCTAAGAAGCTCAGTATCTTTGTAATCAACATATTCAATTTTGTTTGCTGCGATGTAATCAACTTTTTTACGGCGTTTGAATCCGCCACGACGTTGTTGAGCCATGTTTTTTCTCCTTTATAGTATTAATTGTCCATTAGAATGGTAAATCATCATCTGAAATGTCCAATGGATTTGTTGCTCCAAATGGATTTTCAGAACGTGAAAAGTCTGGTACTGGGTTTGCAGGTGCTGATTGACCAGCAGTTGGTGCAGAATAAGCGCCACCTGAATGTCCTTCACGCACTCCGCGACTTTCCAACATTTGGAAATTATCCGCCACGACTTCTGTTACGTAAACACGTTGTCCTTGCTGGTTATCGTAACTACGAGTCTGGATACGGCCTGTGATCCCGATAAGAGAGCCTTTTTTAGCCCAGTTAGCAAGATTCTCAGCCTGCTGGCGCCACATAACGACATTGATAAAATCAGCCTCACGTTCGCCATTTTGACTCTTGAATGTACGGTTTACTGCAAGAGTAAAAGTCGCAACTGCTACATTTGATGAGGTATAACGCAACTCAGCGTCACGCGTCATACGCCCTACAAGTACAACATTGTTAATCATAATCTACCTTCTTACGCGTCAAGTTTGACGATCATGTGACGAAGAATGTCAGCGTTGATTTTTGAAAGACGGTCAAACTCTTTAAGAGCTACGTCGTCGTTAGCTTCAACGTTAACGATGTGGTAAAGTCCTTCGCGGAAATCTTGGATTTCGTATGCAAGACGACGTTTTTCCCAGTCTTTTGATTCAACAACAGTTGCACCGTTGTCAGTCAAGATAGAGTCAAAACGTGCTACCAAAGCGTTTTTCGCTTCTTCTTCAATGTTTGGACGAATGATATAAAGAATTTCGTATTTAGCCATTGATATGTTCCTCCTTTTGGTCTAATGACCCCCAGTCTTTGCAAGGGGTAAGTGAGGTTCGCTCACAATAAACCATTATACTAGAAAAACTGATAGATAGCAAGTAAAAAAAATAAAAGTTAAAAAATAACTTTATTACTTATAAATAACTTCCTCTTTCAGTTTCAAAGCTCCGGCCATCTCTTTCAAAATGAAAAATAGCAAAAAGCTGGCTAGTACTAAAATGAGCCCTAAGTAAAGGAAGGCTACTACAAATCCTAGATAGTCAATCAACCATCCCGTCAGAGGAAAAATGATAATCATGCTTAGGCTGAACATCATAGAGTAGACACTTAGCATGGTTGCCCGTACCTCACTTGGGAGTCGCTTTTGTAAATCATTATCAAAAATTGGCTGAAAGAGAGCATATAAGGCGTTACTGATCCAATAAACCAAAATGTAAATCAGTGGCGTACCAAAGTGGGAAAGCAAATAAGTTCCTCCCGTCAAGAGTACAAGAATGGGAAAGAGTTTTAAGGCTGAATACTTCTTTCCAATCTTACTTGCTAGATAAACTGCCCAGATATTCAAAACACTGCCCATCAACATGACCATCGAAATCTGCCACCCTTCTAAGTCAGGCAGTTGATTTTGATAGTAAAAATAAAACATGCACATCAGTGTCCCGATGATTTGGGAAAGAATCATCCAACTAAAAAGACTGGGGTTTCTCCGCAACTCCTCTTTGACAGTCCAGATTATTTTTTTCATTGTCAGACGCTCAGATTTTTGCGCTTTAACACTAGGCTCTTTTAGCATCCAAGTTAGGAAAAGAACGATTATAGAAGTAGCAATCATGATATAGTAGGTCAAGTGCAATTGACCATGGACAAAAAATCCCGCTAAAACCGTCCCCAAAGACCGAGTTCCTTCTGCTACTCCTGACATAAAACTTGAGATAGATAAGTAGCGCTCTTTTAATCCAGCCTCCACGGCCGAATCATAAACCATGGCTGCACTCGTCCCCGAATCAAAATTATAAGACAAGGCACTCACCACCATCGCGAGTGCGTAAATCCAAAAATTACCTTGCCCTAGTAACATAAGAATAGACGACGCGATCCCAGCAATCCGACTGAGATAAAGATTGGTTTTATATGAATAGCGGTCAGCTAACATTCCAGAGGGAATTTCACAAATGACACTGGTGGCATGAAAAATACTTTCCAATAAGCCAATCTGCCAAAGCGACATCCCGTTTTGACTGAGAAATAGAATCCAAAAGCTGGTAATACCCAGAAAGGCAAAAAATTCCACACCAGCCATGAGACCGATATTCTTCCGGTAATTTCGTTTAAACATAGTTTCTCCTTTAACAAGTGTATTTGTATCTTTGTGTTTGTCACTTGTTAAGCTGTGCTTTACATGATCTCCACCTCTTCTTTCTTCTACTTTGAAAAAACGCCCTAAGGGCGTTTTGATTTATTTTATGGTTTGAGACGGTGCAACATACGTGGGAATGGAATGGCTTCACGGATGTGTTTGGTTCCAGCTGCGAAGGTTACCATACGCTCGATACCGATACCAAATCCTCCGTGTGGAACTGTACCGTATTTACGAAGGTCAAGGTAGAATTCATACTCTGTACGATCCATACCAAGTTCTTCCATCTTAGCGACAAGAGCATCGTAGTCTTCCTCACGCATAGAACCACCGATGATTTCTCCGTAACCTTCTGGTGCAAGCAAGTCTGCACAAAGCACGCGCTCTGGATTTCCAGGAACTGGTTTCATGTAGAAGGCCTTGATAGCTGCTGGGTAGTTCATGACAAAGGTTGGTACACCAAAGTGGTTTGAAATCCATGTTTCATGTGGTGAACCAAAGTCATCTCCATGCTCCAAATGCTCGTAATCAGCATCTTCATCATCCTCATGCTCTTGCAAGAGGTCAATAGCTTGATCGTAAGTGATGCGTTTAAAGGGCTCAGCAATGTAGCGTTTCAAAAGATCTGTATCACGTTCCAAAGTTTCCAAGGCTTGGGGAGCACGGTCAAGTACACCTTGAAGAAGGGCTTTCACATAAGCTTCTTGCAAGTCAAGTGATTCATCGTGTGTCAGGTAGGAGTACTCAGCATCCATCATCCAGAACTCAGTCAAGTGACGGCGTGTTTTTGATTTTTCAGCACGAAATACTGGACCAAAGTCAAAGACACGGCCAAGAGCCATAGCACCTGCTTCTAGGTAAAGCTGACCTGATTGGCTCAAGTAGGCTGGAGTTCCAAAGTAGTCCGTTTCAAAGAGTTCTGTTGAATCTTCTGCCGCATTTCCTGAAAGAATTGGACTATCAAACTTCATGAATCCGTTCTTATCAAAGAACTCATAAGTTGCATAAATGATCGCGTTACGGATTTGCATCACAGCCACTTGCTTACGAGAACGGAGCCACAAGTGACGGTTGTCCATCAAGAAGTCGGTTCCGTGTTCTTTTGGTGTGATAGGGTAGTCTTGAGATTCACCAATCACTTCGATGTCTGTAATATCCAACTCATAGCCAAACTTAGAACGTTCGTCTTCTTTGACAATCCCTGTCACATAAACAGACGTTTCTTGGCTCAAGTGTTTGATCGTTTCAAATTTTTCAAGACCTACCTCGTCACCAAATTTTTCAATGAAGTTTGGTTTGAAGGCGACTCCTTGGAAAAAGGCTGTTCCGTCACGCAATTGCAAGAAGGCAATTTTCCCTTTTCCTGATTTGTTGGCAACCCAGGCTCCGATGGTCACTTCTTGACCAACGTAGTCTTTTACATCGATAATTGTTACACGTTTTGTCATAATCTATCTTCCTTTTTTCGTTTAACTTGTCCGAAGACATCATTACCCACTATTTTACCATAAATAGACTGTGATAGCTAGGTTCTACTAGAGAAAAATCGCGAGATTTTCGATACAAAAAATCTTCGCTAAAACGGCGAAGATTCTAAGTTTTATTTTTCCATAAACTGATGCAAACGGCGAATAGCTTCTTTTAATGTATCCAAGTCTGTGGCATAGCTGAGACGAACATTTTCTGGTGCTCCAAATCCAGCTCCTGTAATCAGGGCAAGGCCGACTTCTTCGAGAATAGCCGTTGTAAATGCTGTCACATCAGTATAACCTTTCATCTCCATCGCTTTTTTAACATTTGGGAAGAGATAGAAGGCTCCCTGGGGCTTGACAACTTCAAATCCTGGCACTTGGCACAAGAGAGGATAAATGGTATTCAAACGTTCTTCAAAGGCTTGGCGCATGGTTTCAACAGAGTCTTGCGGTCCAGTCAGCGCCTCAATCGTTGCATATTGAGATACTGCTGTCAGATTTGAAGTCGTTTGTCCTGTCAATTTGCTCATGGCAGCGATAATTTCAGGATTTCCCACAGCATAACCTACCCGCCAACCAGTCATGGCATAGGCCTTAGATACACCGTTAATCACGATGGTTTGCTTGCGAATGGTTTCTGACAAACTAGAGATTGGAACAAATTCGTTCCCGTTATAAACCAGACGACCGTAAATATCATCTGCTAGGATAAGGACATCATGTTCAACAGCCCAGTTTCCGATAGCCAAGAGTTCCTCACGAGAGTAAATCATACCGGTCGGATTCGATGGTGAATTGAGAACCAAGACCTTTGTCTTAGCTGTTCGCGCTGCTTCTAGCTGCTCTACTGTTACTTTAAAGTGATTGTCTTCCTTGGCCTGGACAAAAACTGGCACACCTTCTGCCATCTTGACCTGGTCTCCATAACTGACCCAGTATGGTGTAGGGATGATGATCTCATCACCAGGATTGACCACAGCCATAAAGAAGGTGTAGAGAGAGAACTTAGCACCAGTGGCAAAGGTAACCTCGTTAGCTGCTACAGAATACCCATAATAGCGTTCAAAATAGGTATTAACAGCCGCTTTTAACTCTGGTAGGCCTGAAGCAACTGTATAAAAGGAAGCTCGTCCATCTCGAATCGCTTCTACCGCTGCATCCTGAATGTTTTCAGGAGTATGAAAATCAGGCTGTCCCAAGGTTAAGAAAAGAACATCTTTTCCCTGAGCTTTTAATGCTTTGGCTCTTGCATCACTAGCTAGAGTGACGCTTTCTTCCATTTCTAGTACACGTTTGGATAGTTTCATATGCCCTCCTTATTGGATCACTGCTCCTGTTTCAAAGTCAACCAGATAGTACTGGTTTCCTGACTTAACTTCCCAAATCGGCTTGTCCTGATAACGACCAAAGGTGATTTTGTCAATGTCGCTAGCTCCTTTTTCCCTCGAAATCGTCGCTGCCTTGTCTTGAGAAATCCCCTTATCTAGCTGATAGACATAAATCTTGTGGTCATTCTTTTCAATCAGTACGGCAATGGCCTCTTGCTTTTTATTATGTCCTAAAACGCTGTAATAACCTTCTAGTCCATTATAAAAATCAACCTGATCTGCCTTTTCCAATTCTGCATACTGCTTGGCTAGTTTTTCTCCTTCAACCCTAGCATCTTGATAGGGTTTCATGCTGAGTGATATCAGATAAAGGAAGGAAGTGGTCATGACTAGTACTACCAGAGCAATGCCGATTCCATACTGTATAAGTAGCTTGTTTTTTTCTTTTTTCTGTCTTAGTTTCACTCGTCTATTTTACCATCTCTCCTTCTTTATTACAAGTGAAGACAGGAACATTCTAAGATTCTTTTCCTATAAAATATAAGTTCTTGTTTTTCTCTCTCATTATTGATAAAATAGCCTTATGAAACAATATTTGAATGAAAAAATTTCCGATAATCAATTAGACTTAAAAACGGCTATCGTCCTCAATAAAGCCATACGGACTTTTAAACCATATGAAGCCAAAGCCGCTAAAGAACACGGACTAACCCCTACTCAATTTTCCGTTCTGGAAACCCTCTATAGCAAGGGGGAACTACGCATTCAGGATTTGATTGAAAAAATGCTAGCCACTTCTGGAAATATGACTGTTGTCATTCGAAATATGGTTCGAGATGGGTGGATTTCTAGAATTTGTGACCCCAAGGATCGTCGCTCTTTTTTCCTGAAATTAACACCTGCAGGACGCAGAAAAATCGAAGAGGTTCTTCCTGACCATATCGATTCTATCGTAGAAGCACTCAGCATCTTGGAAGATGGCGAAAAGGAAGACTTAATCCGCATTTTAAAAAAATTTAAAAATTTGTGAGCAAAATTATTGCTAATTAGTATCATTTGTTGTAACATGGATGGTAACAAAAGAGTTCGCTCTTTGAATTTTAAACTAAAGGAGACACATCATGTCTAAAAAAGTATTATTTATCGTCGGTTCACTACGCCAAGGTTCTTTCAACCACCAAATGGCCCTCGAAGCTGAAAAAGTACTTGCTGGAAAAGCGGAAGTCAGCTATCTTGATTACTCAGCTGTTCCTCTCTTCAGCCAAGATTTGGAAGTTCCAACTCATCCAGCTGTTGCTGCTGCTCGTGAAGCAGTCCTTGCTGCGGATGCGATCTGGATCTTCTCTCCAGTCTACAACTTCTCTATCCCCGGAACCGTGAAAAACTTGCTTGACTGGCTCTCTCGTGCCCTTGACTTGTCTGATACACGTGGTGCTTCTGCCCTACAAGACAAGTTTGTTACTGTCTCATCTGTAGCCAATGCCGGTCACGATCAACTCTTTGCTATTTATAAAGACCTCTTGCCATTTATCCGTACACAAGTCGTTGGTGACTTTACAGCTGCTCGTGTCAATGACTCTGCTTGGGCAGACGGAAAATTGGTGTTAGAAGAAGCAACTGCTTCATCACTTGCAAAACAAGCTGACGACCTTCTTACAGCCATCAACTAATCAAACAAAAACCAGCTCGAATGAGCTGGTTTTATGCTTGTTTCACAAAGACGAGTTCTAAATCACTGGATAAATCGGGTCGGTAGTCAAAACCTGCAAAGCTGAGTTTACGAGCTTGCTCGACTGTTTGAACTTGGCCTTCTATTAGAGCCGTCAGAAAGGCTCCACGCGCTTTTTTTGAAATGGTTGAGTGGATTTTCAACTGACCACCCTTGTCCTCCATAAATTTGAAGGTCACCATCTTTTCTCTGATTTCCTTAGAAAAAACAGTTTCAAACTCTGATGACAAGAGAGAAAATATCAAGTCCTCATCCTGTAGGGACTCATCATAGGCTGATTTCCAATGACTCTTTAAAGTCTTACCAGTGACTTTTAACTTCATCAAGAAGTCCAAACGGTGAGGAGCTATTGGAGATAGGGCTGGAACTACGCCATACAAAGCTGATGTAATTAAAACATGATCTTCAAGATAGGTTTGTTCAGCCTCGGTTAACCCATCTCGTTTAATATGGCGATACATGAGACCATCAAAAAGTTTCAAGGCTGGATAATGTTTAGCCCTCTGATCTTTTAGAGCTTGAATATGAGCGTACTCTTCTTCTGCTTTCTCGGCAGATACCTTATAAAAACTTTCTAATTCACTAGCTGAGTAGTGCGCCAGTGAGTCAAGGACTGCCTGACTTTCTTCACTCAAGGGGAGCGCTTCGACAAGAGGGAGGTTTGTGTTCATTTCTTTGGCTGTTGGGATTAAAATTTTCATATTGTTAGTGTAGCATATTTTTTAACCACTACCAAGAATTTCATCTTAAAAACCTCGGTTCACACCGAGGTTTCTCTGTTTATTTTGGCCATCCTAACCAGATAGCCACGAGAACAAGGGCTGTGCCAGCTAAGCTTGTTAAGATAGATAAGAATTTATCTTTTTTCTCCTTGAACTGAGAAAACCTATTTTTATACTCAATGAAAATCAAAGAGCAAACTAGGAAGCTAGCCGCAGGCAGTACTTGAGTACGACAAGGCGACGCTGACGTAGTTTGAATTTGATTTTCGAAGAGTATTATTGTACTTTAAAGGTCTTGAGATAATTATCTTTTCCAACTTGACCTTCGAAGGATTGACCATTTTCGAGGTAAGGAAGGTCATCTGATACCGAAGCCTTGACCTTATAAATCTTACCATCAACTTTGAAGAAGTAGACGGTATCCCCCTTGATGACAGCTGATTTAAGGTCTGAGACGATTCCCTTAATGTTTTCTACCGTTTCATTATCCAGCTCGAGGTCATTTTTATTGGCATATTTGCTAAGGAGTTCATCTACCGTAGCTGCTACGATGACGTTTTGGTACTCTACTGCATCAACCAATGCATACTCCTTGACCAAGCCTGCATTGTCCTTTAAGCCCATGATGTAGAGCGGTTTGTCGTTAAGATTGACAAGGATAGGGAAGGTAGCCTTGTAAGCTTTCTCTTGCACGGCTCCTTCTGCAGAAGCACGGGCAGATTCTTCGGTTGCAGATGCTAGATTATACTTAGTGATTTCACCAGTGCGCATGTTTTCAAGGATAAATCCTAGATTACTTTCGTCAGCGTTGGCTGAAGTCACCCCTGTGTAGAGATAAATGTCATTTCCGATAGAAAGATAGTTATATCCCTCAGTCGTTTGGGTAACGTTTTTCTTAGAAATCAAGGCATTCCAGAAGCCGTCTTTATACTTGCCGTTGTAGTTGATTTGCTCGATGGTTTCTTCGGCTGGATAGACACGATCCACCCATTCTGGCACTTCATCCAAGCTGTATTCCTTGGTTTCTCCATTGGTAGCGTCTAAGATAATAACAGATGAAGGACGAGGAACTCCTAGACCAAACTGCTTTTGATAAACGGTTGCTACGTAGAAAGGATTGCCTTCATCATCCACCTCAAAGGATGGGGTTTTAAAAATCTTGGTTGGATACTTGATTCGAAGATGACGTTTGACGTCACGGTTAAAATACTCGGAGTCCGAATACTTCATCGGTGTTTTTAAATCCACCAATTCCGCATTTCCTGTCACCATATCAACCTTGATATACTCGCCAATTCCCTTGGCTTGATTGTTGAACCATTTGATCGGGTCGGCATACTCCAAAGGTGTCACCCGATAGGGTTTGCCATCAACCGTTAGCTGGGTATAAGTATCTGCTGCTACGTACTGGGAGACCTTATCCGTCAGAGAGCCCAGATAACGGTCACCAATCTTTTCTGCAGTGCTCCGATCTAGGATTGGAACCTTACTGGTATCACTCTTAGGAAAATCTTTAAAATCTTTCTCTGTGATGGACACCACATTAGCATAATTTTTTGCTTGGAAAAAGCTAGAGGTCACTAGACTTACCAGACCAGCAAGGGCAAAGATGAGTCCCGCGGCCAGCAACAATCCTCCACCTAATTTATTAAAATGAAGCCCTTCTAGATTGAGTTCGTTGGCAACCTTGCCATGACGTACGTGAACTGTCTTGAAAGGATTGGTATCCCTTCGAAAACTAAACAAAATCCCCATCACCACCAGATGAGCACAGAGAAAGACGATGAATTCCCAACTAGTAAGATTGAAGGGTGGTAAAAAGATATACCAGGTCGTTGCGATAAAAACAAGTTCAAAGAGTATACGTTTCATCTGAGTTCCTCCTAAATAATCCGTCCTTCCAAATGATCCAGTTCATGTTGGCAGATCTGAGCTGGAAAACCTGTCAGTGTAATGATCTGTTCCTGCCACTTGCTATCGCGATAGGAAACCGTAATCGTTTCATAACGAGTCGTTGGCCGTACCCCAGTCAAGGACAAACAACCTTCCTCTGTCTCGTAAGGTCCTTTGTAGGAAAGGAGAATGGGGTTAAACATGACCATGGGAACTAGGCCAAGATTAAAGATAATCACGCGTTTCTGTACGCCAATCATATTAGCCGCCAGACCGACACAGGTCTCGCGATTGGCCAGCAGGGTATCCTGCAAATCCTTAGCCAGATAAAGGTCTTCCTGACCTGCAGGTTTCGAGACCTGAGACAAGAATAAGATATCTCGGACAATTTTCTTTTCCATTCTCTTTCACTCCTTGCTACTTTACTTTATTATAGCACAAAAGAGGATAACTTCTAACCATTCTCCTCAAATGCAAAAAAGCCATCCGAAGATGACTTTCTTTTTAAATCGCGTTCTTATCAAGACCAAGTTTACGTTGAACAAACTTAACGATTTCTACGATAAGTATCATTGAGAAGCTTCCAGCCAGAACAATGGCCCATTGTGACAAGTCTAGTTTGGTTACGTGGAAGATACCTTCAAGTGGTTCTACGACGATTGTTGCCATAAGAAGAATGAAGGATACCAAGATAGACCAGTTGAAGGTCTTAGACTTAAATGGTCCGACTGTCAAGATAGATTGGTAAACAGACTTAACATTGTAGGCATGGAAGAGCTGGATCAAACCAAGTGTTGCAAAGGCCATAGTAAGAGCATCAGCGTGGATAGCTTGATTGTCACCCACATGAACTGGGTAAAGAAGGGCAAGACCATAAACGGACAGAACAAGGGCGCCTTGAAGGAGACCTTGATAGATAATGGAACTCATGACCCCACCTGAGAAGAAGCTTGACTTGCGTCCACGTGGTTTGTGGGTCATAACACCTGGCTCAGCTGGCTCAACGCCAAGAGCGATAGCTGGGAAGGTATCCGTTACCAGGTTAATCCACAAGAGATGAACTGGCTGTAGGACATCCCAACCAAACAAGGTTGACAGGAAGATGGTTAATACTTCAGCCGTATTGGCAGAAAGAAGGTACTGAATAGTCTTTTGAATGTTTGAGAAGACCTTACGTCCTTCTTCAACTGCGACGATAATGGTCGCAAAGTTATCATCCGCAAGAATCATATCAGAAGCTCCCTTAGAAACCTCTGTACCAGTGATTCCCATACCAATACCGATATCAGCTGTTTTCAGAGCTGGCGCATCATTAACACCATCACCTGTCATGGCAACGACCTTACCTTGATTTTGCCAAGCTTTCACGATACGAACCTTGTGTTCTGGAGATACACGCGCGTAAACAGAGTATTGACCAACTACTTTTTCAAATTCTTCATCTGAAAGTTCGTTCAATTCCGCACCTGTCAGAACATGGTCTGCCGTATCTTTTTCATCAATGATTCCCAGACGTTTGGCAATGGCTTCCGCTGTGTCTTGGTGGTCACCAGTGATCATGATTGGACGGATTCCTGCTTCCTTAGCGACACGAACTGCTTCCTCAGCCTCTGGACGCTCAGGGTCAATCATTCCAATCAAACCAGTGAAGATCAAGTTATTTTCAAGTTCTCCAGAAGTCAGGTTTTCTGGAATGCTGTCAATAATCTTATAAGCACCTGCAAGGACACGCAAAGCTTGGTGAGCCATGTCAGAGTTGTTTGTATGGATTAATTCAGTGACTTTCTCATCAATCGGAGCAATATCTCCAGCCTTGTCACGAGCAACACAACGTTTCAAAAGTTGATCTGGAGCCCCTTTGACTGCTACGAGGAATTTACCATCTGGCAATGGATGAACCGTTGACATGAGTTTACGATCTGAGTCAAACGGCAATTCAGCTACACGAGGATATTTCTCTAAGAACTCTTTAACATCATAGCCCTTGTCCAAGGCATACTGGATGAAGGCTGTTTCGGTTGGATCACCAATCAGGTTTCCCTCAGCATCAATCTTGGTATCATTAGCCAAGACAACTGAACGAAGTAGTGGCATGTCCAAGCCAAGTTCAATGTCATCAGCAGAATCATGTAGGACTGCATCGTAGAAGACTTTTTCGACTGTCATCTTGTTCATAGTAAGTGTACCAGTCTTATCAGAAGCGATGATCTCAGTCGAACCAAGCGTTTCAACTGCTGGCAACTTACGAACGATAGAGTTTCGTTTTGCCAAAACTTGAGTACCAAGGGCAAGAACGATGGTCACGATAGCAGGAAGTCCTTCTGGGATGGCTGCAACAGCAAGCGCAACAGAGGTCATCAACTCACCAAGTGGATCTTTGCCTTGGATGAAGACTCCAACTACAAAAGTAACAAGGGCAATAACCAAAATTGCATAGGTTAAGACCTTAGAAAGGTTGTTCAAGTTTTGTTTAAGAGGTGTATCCGTCTCATCAGCATCTTGGAGCATGCCAGCGATATGACCCACTTCAGTATACATACCTGTATTGACAACAACACCAAGACCACGACCATAAGTCACGTTTGAGTTTTGGAAGGCCATATTGACACGGTCACCAATACCAGCATCTGCAGCAAGCTCGACTGTCAAGTCTTTTTCAACTGGAACAGACTCACCTGTTAGAGCTGCTTCTTCGATTTTAAGAGAGTTGGCTTCTAGCAAACGTAGGTCTGCTGGTACGACGTCACCTGCTTCAAGAGCAACGATATCACCTGGTACCAATTCTTTGGAATCAATCTCTGCCATGTGCCCATCACGAATAACGCGAGCAGCTGGACTGGACATAGACTTGAGGGCCTTGATAGCTTCTTCTGCTTTTCCTTCTTGGTAAACACCAAAGGCAGCGTTGATGATAACCACGGCTAGGATAATGATGGCATCTGCGATATCTTCCCCACCAGAAGTTATGACTGATAAGATAGCTGCAGCAATTAGGATGATAATCATCAAATCCTTAAACTGTTCAATGAATTTAACCAAGAGAGATTTTTTCTCACCCTCTTCCAGTTCATTGCGTCCATATTCAGCTAGGCGTTTTTGCACTTCGCTTGACGAAAGGCCTTGCTCAGTTGCTTCAACTGACTTCAAGACCTCTTCAGGACTTTGAGTATAAAACGCTTGGCGTTTTTGTTCTTTTGACATGCGTCTCCTCCTTGACATTGTGTGCAAAACAAGTTCTCTTTTTGTTTTATGACAAACAAAAAGAGACTTGTTAATCATAACAAGTCTCGCTGTTTAAGATAGGGCCGGAAGGTATACTTTGCAGTACACAATTCGGAATGACGACACTATCACAGGTTTCTGCCAGCTACTCCCTTGAGTAGTACTATTATACCAAATTTTGAAAAGTTTTCAATCATTAAAATTCGATGAAGGAGGACTAAATTTGAATTTTCCCGCAAAAACCAGTATAATGAAAGAATATTACTTATACTGAAAAGGAAGTTTGATGAAGCAATCAATCTCAAATCTCAAGTTAGCTGAGCGTGGTGCTATTGTCAGTATCTCGACCTACTTACTCTTATCAGCAGCTAAATTAGCAACTGGTCATCTACTTCATTCATCCAGTTTAGTAGCGGATGGTTTCAACAACGTATCCGATATTATCGGAAATGTTGCTCTCTTGATCGGCATTCGGATGGCTCGCCAGCCTGCAGACCGTGATCACCGCTTTGGACACTGGAAGATTGAAGATTTAGCTAGTTTGATCACTTCCATCATCATGTTCTACGTTGGCTTTGATGTGCTTCGGGATACCATTCAGAAAATCCTCAGTCGGGAACAAACGATTATTGATCCTTTGGGAGCATTTCTAGGAATCATTTCTGCAGCGGTCATGTTTGTCGTTTATCTCTATAACACACGCCTCAGTAAGAAATCCAAATCCAAAGCTCTAAAGGCAGCAGCTAAAGATAATCTTTCCGATGCAGTCACCTCACTTGGTACTTCCATTGCCATCCTAGCCAGCAGTTTCAATTATCCAATCGTGGATAAACTGGTCGCTATCGTCATCACTTTCTTTATCTTAAAGACAGCCTATGATATCTTTATCGAATCGTCCTTCAGTCTTTCAGATGGTTTTGATGACCAGCTACTAGAAGACTACCAAAAGGCCATAATGGAAATTCCAAAGATTAGTAAGGTCAAGTCCCAAAGAGGGCGTACCTACGGTAGCAATATCTATCTTGATATCACCCTGGAGATGAATCCTGACCTATCAGTCTATGAGAGTCACGAAATTGCGGACCAGGTCGAATCCATGCTGGAAGAACGTTTTGGAGTCTTTGATACCGATGTCCATATCGAGCCAGCTCCCATACCTGAAGACGAGATTTTAGACAATGTCTATAAAAAACTGCTCATGCGCGAGCAATTGATTGATCAGGGAAATCAACTGGAAGAACTCCTGGCTGATGACTTTATCTATATCCGTCAAGATGGAGAACAGATGGATAAAGAGGCTTATAAGGCTGAAAAAGAACTTAAAGCTGCGATTAAGGACATTCAGATTACCTCCATTAGTCAGAAAACCAAACTTATTTGCTATGAGATGGACGGAATCGTCCATACCAGTATCTGGCGTCGCCATGAGACTTGGCAAAATATCTTTCATCAAGAGACTAAAAAAGAAGAATAGAAAACTCCTGTCGTAATGACAGGAGTTTTCTATTCACCTAACTATCAAAATCACTTAGGTATTCATAGCGTTCGTATTTTTCAAGAAGTTCTTCGTTTTTCTCGTCTAGCTCTTTTTGAAGCGTCGCCAGTTTGCCAAAGTCAGAGCCATTTGCCTGCATCTCTTCTTCAATAGCAGCGATACGATTTTCCAAGGCTTCAATATCGCCTTCAATGCTTGCCCACTCCTGCTTTTCTTTGTAGGTCATGCGTTTCTTGTCTTCACGGACCTTGACTACTTTTTCCTTTTCTGCCTTTTGCACTTGATTGGACATCTCTGTTTCAAAGACTTTTTCATCAAGATAGTCGGTGTAATGACCAAAGAAAGGACGAATCTTGCCATCCTCAAAAGCGAGAATCTTGGTCGCTAACTTATCCAGGAAATAACGGTCGTGGCTAACTGTCAAGACAGGACCCGCAAAGCCCTGCAAGAAATTCTCCAAAACTGTCAAAGTTGCAATGTCTAGGTCATTTGTCGGCTCGTCCAAGAGAAGAACATTTGGTTTTTCCAAGAGCAATTTGAGAAGATAAAGGCGTTTTTTCTCTCCCCCAGATAATTTCTCAATCAAGGTTCCATGGGTTGAACGTGGGAAGAGGAACTGCTCCAGCAACTCAGCGATGGAAGTCGTAGAACCACCACTGGTCTTGACCTCCTCTGCCACTTCCTGCAGGTAATTGATAACGCGCTTGCTTTCATCTAAACCTTCGATTTGTTGAGAGAAATAGGCAATGCGAACCGTCTCACCGATGATAACTTGACCTTTAGTCGGCTCAAGACTTCCTGCGATGAGATTAAGCAGAGTTGACTTCCCGACACCGTTGTCCCCAACGATTCCGATACGGTCTTTGGCTTGCACCAATAGATTAAAATCTTGCAAAATGGGCTTGTTCTCATAGGCGAAGGAAACATTCTGAAACTCGATGACTTTTTTTCCAATCCGACTGGTTTCAAAGTTCATGGTTAAGTCTGTTTCAGCAACGCCACCTGAAACTTCTTTTTTCAAGTCGTGGAAACGATTGATACGAGCTTGTTGCTTGGTCGCACGTGCCTGTGGTTGTCTGCGCATCCAGGCCAGTTCTTGCTTATAAAGTTGTTCTTTTTTGTGGAGAAGAGCTGCGTCACGCTCATCTTGTTCCGCTTTTAGGCGAACATAGTCCTGGTAATTTCCCTGATACTCGGTCAAGCCTGCGCGGTCCAACTCGAAAATTCGCGTTGATAGTGCATCTAGGAAATAACGATCGTGAGTGATAAAGAGAACAGTCTTCTTGGAATTTTTCAAAAAAAGAGTCAGCCACTCAATGGTCGCAATGTCCAGGTGGTTGGTCGGCTCGTCCAGAAGCAAGAGGTCGTGGTTGCCTAGGAGAACTTGCGCCAACTGAACCCGTCTTCTTAGACCACCTGACAATTCCCCAACTGGAGTGGACAAGTTCTGAATACCTAGCTTGCTGAGGACCGTCTTGACCTGGCTTTCAATTTCCCAGGCTTGGAGAGAATCCATCTCTGCCATGACCCGTTCCAAACGAGCCTGCTTGTCCTCACTGTAGTTGAGCATGATCAACTCATACTCACGAATGAGC
Organism: Streptococcus halitosis; assembly: GCF_023147855.1. GTDB lineage: Bacteria > Bacillota > Bacilli > Lactobacillales > Streptococcaceae > Streptococcus > Streptococcus halitosis_B. The sequence goes on along the minus strand of NZ_JAHXOP010000003.1, from coordinate 161,850 downwards.
TGGATTTCCTTGAGGTCGCTGGATAGAACAGTATCCAAGACCGTCTTGCTATCATCAAAATCTGGATTCTGAGTCAAGTAGCCAATCTTGTAGTCATTCTTAGCTGAAAAAGGACTGACATCCCCATCAAAGCCAGAAACACCAGAAAGGACGTCTAAAAGGGTGGTCTTACCAGTCCCATTGACACCTATCAGACCGATTCTGTCCAAGTCATGGATGATAAAAGAAATATCCTTAAAAACGGTCTTGTCACCAACGGATTTGCTTAGTTTTTCAACGATAAAATCACTCATTTTTTCTCCCTCAGGTAAGCATGGATTGCTTGACGATCATTTTCCAATTCTCCATCGACAATGGCAAACTCAATCTCTGTTAAAATCTCTCCCAAGTCTGGTCCTGGCTGGTAACCATATTCCTTAATCAAAATTCCACCGTTAATCTGAATTTCTTTCTTGTCATGAATGGTCAAACTCTGGTAAGTTTCTGTGATGGCTTGTGGATTGACTTCTTTTCCTTGGGCCTGACGAAGATTTTCAGCCTGTAAAAGTAAATCCAAGTCAAAGCGATAACAATCACGCTTGCTCAGCTCTCCTTCTTCTCGCAAAGCCAAAATGGTCAGCAAATCCTGAACCTGCTTGGCAAACTGGCGTGAGGTCTTCCAATGTTTCAAAAATGGCTGTGCATCTTTAATCTCCAAAGCCCACAATAGAGCTGCCCAGGCTTGTTCGGAAGATTCAAAAGTGAACTCAGTCTCCAAATCAAACAGTTTGTTGAGCTTGTCCTGGCTCCCTGCCATATCTGGAAGATAGTCATAAGCTCGACTCTCAATCATGGAAGACAGACCAACTCGCCAAAAAGGTGCCAGCAAGAGTTTATCAAACTCAACGAAGGTGCGCTCCACAGAAATTTTCTCCAAAAGTGGCGTCAAAGTCTTCATCGCTTCAAAAGTTTCTGACTCAAGTTTAAAACCGAGACTGGCCTGAAAACGAAAACCACGCATAATACGCAAAGCATCTTCGTTGAAACGCTCACTAGCAACACCCACTGCTCGCAAGACTTGGTTTTTCAAATCTTCTAAACCATGGAACAAATCAATAATTTCGCCTGTCTCGTCCAAGGCAAAGGCATTAACTGTGAAATCACGGCGCTTGAGGTCTTCTTCTAGCGAACGCACAAAGGAAACCGCGCTGGGTCTGCGATAGTCCACATAGACATCTTCGGTCCGAAAGGTGGTTACCTCATACTCCTCGTCCCCATCTAAAACTAAGACAGTTCCGTGCTCGATTCCGATATCAGCTGTTCGCGGAAAAATCTGCTTTGTCTCCTCTGGATAGGATGATGTCGCGATATCCACATCGTGGATGGGACGATTGAGGAGGGCATCTCGAACAGAGCCTCCAACAAAATAGGCTTCAAAGCCTGCTTCTTTAATTTTTTCTAATACTGGTAAAGCCTTCTGAAATTCAGAAGGCATTTGCGTTAATCTCATAATAAGTGTTCTAATCCATAGACAAGCTCATGACGCTTGACAACTTCTTTGATTCCCAAATTGACCCCTGTCATGAAGGAGCTACGATCATAGGAGTCATGACGAAGGGTCAATCCTTCTCCCTGATTGCCAAAGATGACTTCTTGATGAGCTATTAAGCCTGGCAAACGAACTGAGTGGATCCGCATGCCATCAAAATCAGCACCACGGGCACCAGCAATCAATTCTTCCTCATCAGGCGCACCTTGTTGGATAGACTCTCGAACTTCTGCCATCAACTCAGCTGTTTTAATGGCTGTTCCACTCGGAGCATCTTTTTTCTTGTCATGATGGAGCTCGATAATCTCCACATTTGGGAAATATTTGGCAGCCTGCGTCGCAAATTGCATAAGTAAGACCGCGCCCAAGGCAAAGTTAGGAGCAATCAAGCCACCCAAATCTTGTTCACGGGAAAATGCTTTTAGTTCTGCAATTTCTTCACTAGTGAATCCTGTTGTTCCTACGACAGGAGCAAAGCCATTTTCAAGAGCAAAGCGTGTATTTTCGTAGGCAACGGCTGGTGTAGTAAAATCTACCCAAACATCCGCTTCAACACCAGCCAAGTCAGCCTTATCATTGAAGACAGGAATCCCCTGCCACTCTGACTCAGACTCAAAAGGATCCAAAACTGCGACCAAGTCCAAGTCTGGATCAGCCAAGACCATCTGACAAGCAGCTTGGCCCATCTTTCCCTTAAAACCGGCAATAATTACTCGAATACTCATCTCTACTCCTGACTAAGATACAAAGGACGTTAGCTGCCCATGAAAAATAGGGAATGGCGCCGACTTTCCATGAAAGGCAAGACAGGCATCTTTTTTCAAGAGGCAGGTAGGCCGTGTTCAATTTCTAAGATACAAAGCCTGTAAGAACACAAAGTGAAAATAGGAGTTCTGATCAAGGAGTGTCTACTCCTTGGAAGAACCATCTTTTTCACACAGGGTTCCAGGCGTGTTCAATTATCAAGATACAAAGGACGTTAGCTGCCCATGAAAAATAGGGAATGGCGCTGACTTTCCATGAAAGGCAAGACAGACATCTTTTTTCAAGAGGCAGGTAGGCCGTGTTCAATTGCTAAGATACAAAGCCTGTAAGAACAATTTAGACGATTGGTGTATAGCTCAAGGCGATGCTACCTTCTCCAAGGTGGGTCCCAATGACACTCCCAAAGGTTTCAATTGGAATTTCAGCAGTCACACCACTATCCATCAAAAGCTGACGTAAATCCGCTGCCTTTTGAGGAGCATTGCCATGGATGACTGTTATACGGTAGTTCCCATCTTTTGTCAACTCCTTGATGATTTCCACCAAACGTTTAATTGCTTTCTTTTCTGTACGAACTTTTTCGTAAACTTCAATCACACCTTGGTCATTGAAATAAAGAATAGGCTTGATACTGAGGAGATTCCCTAAGACGGCTGCCCCATTTGACAAACGTCCTCCCTTAACCAAGTGGTCGAGATCATCTACTATGATAAAGGCTGAATTATCAGCAATTTGAATCCCCAACTTCTCCTGAATCTGAGCAAAATCATCGCCTTGTTCTGACCATTCAAAGGCACTCTCTACCATAAATCCTAGAGGGGAACTTGTGATATGGGTATCTGGAAAGGCAATGGTCAAGCCATCATACTCATCCAACATGTATTGGATGTTCTGATAAAAGCCTGAAATTCCAGACGAAAGAAAGAGTCCTAAGACATGGGTATAGCCCTCATCTTTCAAGGAACTTAGAATCTCATCCAGTTTAGCAATACTTGGTTGACTAGTTTTAGGCAATTCTGCAGACTGAGCCATTTTTTGATAAAATTCCTCAGCAGTCAGATTGACACCTTCAACATACTCCTCTCCATTAATATTGACAGGAATATCCAGGATAAAAAGATTCTCTCTTTGCAGCGTCTTCTCCTCTAAATAGGCTGAAGAATCTGTAATGACAGCTAATTTCATGACTAAAACTCCAAATTGATCCCTGGAAGATCCAAGGCGATTTCTGTTACTTCATACGTCAAACGGTTGAGCATGTTCAAGCATGGACGTGCCAAGGTTTCAACTTCTTCTTGGTTAAATTCGCTTGGTTCGTTGACAATACGGCCTTCCACATGGTTGACTTGGGAAATGGTTCCGCTGATGACAAATTTGTCAAAGACAATCATAAAGCTCAAGATAACGACTAAAGAAGTCACTTGATTTTCTTGGTCATGTTGGAGCAACTGAAAGTTCACGTCTACCTTGGTTTCAGGAGCTCCATTTTCATTTTCCCATTCAAAGTTACGAGCATCAAAGTGATACTGGCTAACAAATTCTTGTTCTCGTTTAAGATTCATTTCTCTCTCCCATTGCTACAATTCACTATGCAATTGTACCACATTTTTATCATTTCATCTAGTTTTCTAGGCTTTAGTCAATACCGATTTCATCTTTAACAACAGCAGCAATCGTATCTACATAGTAATTGACTTCTTCTGTTGTAGGTGCCTCTGCCATAACGCGCAAGAGAGGTTCGGTACCACTTGGGCGAACAAGGATACGGCCGTTTCCTGCCATTTCTCCTTCCATCTTTTCGATGATTGCCTTGATGGCTGGTACTTCCATAGCTTTTTCTTTCATGGCATTTTCCACTCGGATATTGACCAGTTTTTGTGGGTAAATCGTCACTTCTGATGCTAGTTGAGACAAGGTTTTACCGGTTTCCCGTATAACTTTTGTTAGTTGAACGGCAGTCAACTGTCCATCACCTGTCGTATTGTAATCCATCAAGATAACGTGACCAGACTGTTCACCACCAAGGTTATAGCCTGATTTTCTCATTTCTTCGACGACATAGCGGTCACCAACCGCAGTGACTGCCTTGTTAATGCCTGCGCTGTCCAAGGCCTTATGGAAACCAAGGTTAGACATAACGGTTGTTACGATGGTGTTTTGAGCCAACTGGCCTTTTTCAGAAAGGTATTTCCCGATAATATACATAATCTTATCACCATCAACGATGTCGCCATTTTCATCAACAGCAATCAAGCGGTCACTGTCTCCGTCAAAGGCCAAACCAATAGCTGACTGGCTTTCTTTGACTAGTTCTTGGAGAGCTTCTGGGTGAGTTGAACCAACATTCAAGTTGATATTAAGACCATCTGGTGTTTCCCCGATAACAGTCAACTGAGCACCCAGATCAGCGAAAATCTGGCGAGCACTTGTAGACGCTGCACCGTTTGCTGTGTCCAAGACCACTTTCATTCCTTCAAGAGGAGTTCCAGTTGAAACAAGGTAGCCCTCGTACTTACGCAAACCTTCTGGATAGTCCACCAAGGTTCCCAAGCCTTCGGCACTTGGACGAGGAAGGGTGTCTTCTGTAGCATCTAGCAAGGCTTCAATTTCTGCTTCTTTTTCATCATCAAGTTTGAAACCATCCCCACCAAAGAACTTAATCCCATTATCAAGGGCTGGGTTGTGGCTAGCGGAAATCATGACACCTGCACTGGCTCCCTCAGTTTTTACCAAGTAAGCTACTGCTGGTGTTGCAAGGACACCAAGTTTGTAGACGTGAATTCCTACAGAGAGAAGACCTGCCACCAAGGCTGATTCTAACATTTCTCCTGAGATACGTGTATCACGTCCCACAAAGACTTTAGGGGCTTCTGTTTCGTGTTGGCTAAGAACATATCCACCAAAACGTCCCAATTTAAAGGCCAATTCTGGCGTCAGTTCTACGTTTGCTTCTCCACGGACTCCATCGGTCCCAAAATATTTACCCATTTTATTTATCATCCTTTTCTATTATTTATTATTGTTTAGACGAATCTGATTTTGTTTCTGAACTCGTTGAAGACGAACTGCCTTCTGAAGAACTTGTTGACGAGTTACTTGAACTAGACGTTGCTGTTTTTGTTGTAATTTTCATAGTTGTGTCAAACGGCATAATGACGCTTGGCAAGACATTTCCATTTTTATCAACTGCTTGTAGTGGAACAGAGGCCGAGTAGTTACCCGTTATCCGTTCACTCGTCGGCAAGATGGCAATGACACGATCTACTCTAGAGAGAGTCTCCTCGTCACTAATAACCGTTACTTTTTCATCTGATACAGTAACTGTATCGATTTTCACGCGAGAATCAATCTGACTAGGGTCAATCTCCGGCACAACAATGACATTGTCCCGTTTTGCTTTTTTACCGACCTTCACTGTTATCTTTTGCGGTGTCGCAACAGCCGTCAAACCGCTCGGAAGATTTTCAATGGTTAGAGGAACTTCGATGGTTCCTACACTGGCATCAGAAAGATCAGCTGTCACCTTAAATTTGCGGGTGCTTTCCTGCATCTCACTCGCCAAAGCAACTCTATTTGACCCTGTTAGAAAGACCGTCACCTCAGATGTAAAACCACTGATAAAATACTGATCACTGTCATACTGAATATCAATTGGGACATTAAGAACTGTGTTCGTATAAGTCTCCGTTCGCACCTGTCTGGCACTGTTGCTATTCTGATAGTTTGTCAATGTTGCATAGATAAAGAGAATGCAGGCGAAAAAGAAGGAAGAAATAATATAAAGACTATTTTTTCTCATGTTTCAATCCTCCTAGCAAACGCTCTTTCAGACCTTGTTTTTTCTCTGATGTTGGAAGCAAGATTCTTCTTAGTTCCGATTCAAACTCTTCCAAGGTCAAATCATGCTTAAAGACTCCATTATAGGTGATTGAGATTCCGCCTGTTTCCTCTGAAACCACAAAGGTAAGAGCATCTGATACTTCCGATAAACCAATTGCCGCCCTGTGACGTGTCCCAAACTCCTTGGAAATCCCGGTATCTTCAGTCAAGGGTAGATAGGCTGAAGTTACAGCAATTCGGTCTTCCTTGATAATGACAGCACCATCATGCAAGGGAGTATTGGGAATGAAAATATTGATAAGCAATTCAGCCGAAATTTTAGCATCTAAAGGGATCCCTGTCGAGATGTATTCCTGCAAGGTTCTCACTCTCTGAACCACTACAAGCGCCCCAATCTTACGAGGACTCATGTATTCAACTGATTTCACAAATGCACGAACCATCTGCTCTTCCGCACTAATAGGGGCATTGGAGAAGAAATCAGTAGCCCGGCCCAATCGCTCCAAACCAGTCCGAATCTCTGGTGAAAAGATAACCACCGCTGCAATCACCCCGTAGGTGATGATCTGATTGATCAACCAGGAAATAGTCGTTAAACCAATCATATTGGAAAGAATCTGGGCTAGAATAAAAACTAAGACTCCACGGACCAATATCATAATCTTGGTGCCTGCAATAGCTTTAGTAAAATGATATAAAATATAAGTCACAATGAGAATATCAATCAGATTGGTGACTATACTCCAAGGACTTGAAAACAAACTCGTCCAGTATTGTAAATTGGATAATTGTTGAAAATTCATCCTTGGCCTCCTCCCTGTCAAAACACTTTACTCATCATTATACCATTTTTTGCCCATTTTTTCCCTATCCTACCTCATTTTAAATTAAGCAAAAATATGATAAAATAAACTGATTAGAAAAAACAAAGGAGAAATCATGTCTCAACTCTATGATATTACCATTGTAGGTGGCGGTCCTGTCGGGCTCTTTGCTGCCTTTTACGCCCACCTACGCCAAGCCAATGTTCAAATCATCGACTCCCTTCCCCAGCTCGGTGGTCAACCAGCCATCCTCTACCCTGAAAAGCAAATCCTTGACGTGCCAGGTTTTCCAAACTTAACTGGGGAAGAGCTGACCAATCGCTTGATTGAACAGCTAAACGGCTTTGATACCCCTATTCATCTCAATGAAACCGTTCTTGAAATTAATAAACAAGATCAAGGATTTACCATTACAACCAACAAGGGAAGTCACCTGACTAAAACAGTTATCATTGCCATGGGTGGTGGCGCCTTCAAACCACGTCCGCTCGAATTAGATGGCGTTGAAAACTATGAAAATATCCACTACCACGTTTCCAACATCCAACAATACGCTGGCAAGAAAGTGACCATCCTTGGTGGCGGGGACTCAGCAGTGGACTGGGCTCTGGCTTTTGAAAAGATTGCCCCAACTACTCTCGTTCACCGTCGAGATAACTTTCGCGCCTTAGAACACAGTGTGCAAGCTCTACAAGAATCGTCTGTAACCATCAAGACACCGTTCGTTCCTAGCCAACTTCTCGGAGATGGAAAAACACTCGATAAACTAGAAATCACCAAAGTCAAATCAGATGAAACCGAAACGATCGACCTAGACCACCTCTTTGTCAATTACGGCTTCAAGTCTTCTGTCGGTAACCTTAAAAACTGGGGTCTGGACCTCAACCGTCACAAGATTATCGTCAACAGCAAGCAAGAATCTAGCCAAGCAGGTATCTATGCTATCGGCGACTGCTGTTACTATGAAGGAAAAATTGATTTGATTGCGACAGGACTGGGGGAAGCTCCAACAGCTGTTAACAATGCCATCAACTACATCGACCCTGACCAAAAAGTGCAACCAAAACACTCAACCAGTTTATAAGAAAAGAACCACGAATCAACTGATTCGTGGTTTTATAATTCATCTGCTATTTTATTGATTTTTCTGAGTCTGTGGTTGACACCACTTTTGGTTAGGGGATTGCTCAAGCTATCTGCCAACTGCTGGATAGAGTAGTCTGGATGCTGAATCCGCAACTGCGCTACCTCTTGCAAATCCACGGGTAAATTTTCCAAACCCATTCTATCTTTGATTTTACTGATATTATTAATGGTCCTCATACTAGCAGAAACCGTTCGAGCGATATTAGCTGTCTCGGCATTATTAGCCCGATTGAGATCGTTACGGGTTTCACGCAAAATCTTGACGCGCTCAAAATTATCACGCGCCTGCATGGCCCCAATCACGATCAAGAAATCCATGATGTCTTCTGCCCGTTGGAGATAGGTAACTGCACCTTTCTTGCGCTCAATAACCTTGGCGTCCAGCAAAAACTGCTGAAGGAGAGAGGCCAATCCTTGGGCATGGTCTAGATAAACGGAACTAATCTCCAACTGGTACTTGCCAGACTCAGGATCTCGGATGCTACCATTTGAAAGAAATGCCCCACATAAGTAGGCACGTCCAGCTTCCTCATCAGCTAAAATATCGGGATCAATACCCGTCTCCAAACCAAAGAAGGAATCCGCAAGTCGCAAATCAGCTAAAAGCTCCTGCACCCTCTCATCTGTATAGACCGTATAGACACGATTCTTGCGAAGATTGCTTCTCTGATGGTGTCGAATCTCAGACTTAATCTCATAAAAATGGAGAAAGGACTCATAGAGATGCCGAGCCAACTTGGCATTTTCAGTCACAACAGACAAGGTCAGGCCAGAAGTCGAGAGACCAATACTGCCAGACATCTTGATAATGGCCGATAGTTCATAACGACTGAGATGGTGTTGACCAAGAATTTCCTCTTTTACTGCAACTGTGAAACTCATTTTCGCACCTGTATAATCCGCATCAACTCATCCACAATCAAATCGCCATCATGGAAGGCTCCTCCATTTTCCAAACGAAGGAAGTTGGATGAAATCACACGAGGAACCTGTTTGCAAAGACCAGCAAAGTCATGCTCTACCTGAACCAAATACTCATCAAAACGGTTGGTATCCATGTATTCTCTAGGAACCTTTTCGATATTAACCAAGACCGTATCAATAAAAGGCCGACCTAAGTGTCGATGAAGGACTTCCACGTGGTCACTGTCTGAAAAGTGCTCTGTTTCCCCACGCTGGGTCATGATATTGCAGACATAGGCGATCTCAGCCTTGGTCTCCAAGAGAGCCTGCCCAATCTCCTCAATGACAATATTGGGCAAAATCGATGTAAAGAGGGAACCAGGCCCCAAGACAATCATGTCACTCTCGAGAATGGTATTGACTACTCGACGGCTGGCTTGCGGTGTTTCATCATCCAAGGTATTGGTCACATAGACATGGTCGATCATGCCTGGATGATCTGCAATGTGGCTCTCACCTGCCACCTCAGAACCGTCGTTAAAGACTGCATGCAGTGTCAGAGGCTGATCGCTCGATGGGTAAATTTTTCCTGTTGTGTGGAAAAAGAGACTTAGCAGCTGCATGGCATTGTAAGTGGACCCTTGCATTTCAGAGAGCCCTGCTATAATGATATTTCCTAGAGGATGACCCGCAAAAGCTCCAGCCTCTTCCGAGAAGCGGTACTGAAAAACTTTCTCATAAAATTTAGGCATATCCGACATGGCTACCAGAACATTGCGAAGATCACCTGGTGGTGTCAGCTGTTGGATATTCTTTCTTAGTTCACCAGAAGATCCACCATCATCAGCTACCGTTACAATGGCTGCGATATCAACATCCTTTTCTCGCAAGCTTTTCAAAATGACGGGGATACCAGTTCCTCCACCAATCACTGTTATCTTTGGTTTTCTCATGAACGGTTTACCGTTTCCTTTCTTCGGTCTTTGTCACGATGGCTTTCATTGACAGGCCAGTTTTTAGCAAGGTCCTGAGCGATTCGTTTTGCAAAGGCAACACTACGGTGTTGTCCACCTGTACATCCTACTGCAATGGTTAGAACGGACTTGCCTTCTTTTTTGTAACTTGGCAAAATGGGCTCAATCAAGGCGAGTAAGTGCTGATAAAAATTTTCAGACTCTTCATGATTCATCACATAGTCATAAACTGCTTGATCCTCGCCTGTCTGATTGCGAAGTTCAGGGAGGTAGTATGGATTTGGCAAGAAACGGACATCAAAGACCAAGTCTGCATCGATCGGGATACCATACTTGAATCCAAAAGACATGACTTCGATACGGAAAGACTGGGCTTGTTCTTGGTCTGAAAATTGCTCTGCAATGGTTTTACGCAGTTCACGCGGAGTGAGTTCGGTCGTATCCACCACATTTTGACTCATGTTTTTCAAAGGTGCCAAGAGTTCGCGTTCCAGCTTGATGCCATCTAAAATCCGACCATCAGCAGCTAGAGGGTGACTTCTTCTAGTTTCCTTATAGCGGGCCACCAATTCCTTATCTGCTGCGTCTAAAAAGAGGATTTTGAAGTCCAAATCGTCTTGGTTTTCCAATTCATCCAAAACGGCCTGAATCTCTGAAAAGAAGGAACGGCTCCGCATATCGACTACTAGGGCTAACTTATGGTCATCATCCTTGGTCTCTACCAACTGCAAAAACTTTGGCAAGAGGGCTGGTGGCATATTGTCAATAGTGAAATATCCCAAATCCTCGAAGGACTGAATGGCTACCGTTTTCCCTGCGCCACTCATCCCTGTCACAATCACCAGGTGAAGTTGTTTCTTTGTCATCTATCTCTCCTTATATAAAAAAAGTTCGGCAGAGCCAAACTTCAACTAGCTTATCCAATCTCTGCGATCACTTCAATTTCGACTTTTACATCACGAGGAAGACGTGCAACTTCCACAGCTGAACGAGCTGGAAATTCCTCTTTAAAGGCAGTCTGGTAAACCTCGTTAAAAGGAACAAAGTCATTCATATCGCTCAAGAAGCAAGTTGTTTTAACAACATGGTCAAAGTCTGTTCCTGCTTCAGCCAAAATAGCACCGATATTTTTCAAGACTTGTTCGGTCTGTTCTTGAATCGTTTCTCCTACAATTTCTCCAGTTTCAGGAGATAGGGGAACTTGACCGCTAGCAAACAAAAGATTGCCAACGATTTTTCCTTGAACATATGGTCCGATTGCTTTTGGAGCTTTGTCTGTATGAATTGTTTTTGCCATTTCTTTCCCTCACAATTTTTCTAATATTGCATCCCAAGCCTGATCCATCCCTGCCTTGCTGACAGATGAAAAGAGGATGAAGTCGTCACTTGGGTCAAAGTTTAATTTCTTTTTGATTGCTGATTCGTGCTTATTCCACTTACCGCGAGGAATCTTATCTGCCTTAGTCGCAACGATGATAACCGGAATCTCATAATACTTGAGAAATTCGTACATCTGCACATCATCTGCTGACGGGTCATGACGAAAATCCACCAGACTGACCACGGCTCGGAGATTTTCCCTAGTCGTCAGGTACTCCTCAATCATGCGCCCCCACTTTTCACGCTCTTTTTTGGAAACGCGGGCATAGCCATAACCTGGTACATCCACAAAACGCATCTTGTCATCAATATTAAAGAAGTTGAGCAACTGGGTTTTACCAGGTTTCCCAGATGTACGAGCCAGATTCTTGCGGTTCAGCATGGTGTTGATAAAGCTAGACTTGCCGACATTTGAACGCCCTGCAAGGGCAATCTCTGGCAGTTCATCCTGCGGATAGTGGGACTTGTTTGCCGCACTGAGCAGGATTTCAGCATTGTGTGTATTGATTTCCATAGTCACCTCTAGGCTGTTTCTAGGATGGGTTTTTCCGTTCCATCGACAGCTTCTTTTGTGATGCGAACCAATTTCACATTTTCCTGACTCGGTACTTCAAACATAACATCTAGCATGGTTTCTTCAATGATTGAGCGAAGACCACGCGCACCAGTTTTGCGTTCGATAGCCTTATTGGCGATTTCCTGAAGGGCTTCATCGTCAAATTCCAACTCAACATCATCATAAGAAAGCAAGGTTTGGTATTGTTTGACCAAGGCATTTCTTGGTTCTTTCAGGATGCGAACCAAGTCATCTACTGTCAATTGCTCAAGAGCTGCAAAGACAGGCAAGCGTCCAATCAACTCAGGGATAATCCCAAATTTTTGAATATCTTCAGCGATGATTTCTTGCATGTAGGAGCTGTTTTCGTCAATTGCCTTGTTATTTTGGCCAAAACCGATGACTTTTTCTCCCAGACGTTGTTTAACGATTTCTTCGATGCCATCAAAAGCACCACCCACGATAAAGAGGATATTTTTAGTATCCACCTGAATCATCTCTTGTTGTGGATGTTTGCGTCCTCCTTGAGGCGGTACGCTAGCGACAGTTCCCTCGATAATCTTGAGAAGGGCTTGTTGCACACCTTCACCCGAAACGTCACGTGTGATCGACACATTCTCGCTCTTCTTGGCAATCTTGTCAATTTCATCTACGTAGATAATCCCACGTTCTGCACGTTCGATGTTAAAGTCAGCAGCCTGCAAGAGTTTGAGGAGGATATTTTCCACATCCTCACCCACATATCCAGCCTCAGTCAGAGCTGTTGCATCTGCAATAGCGAAAGGCACGTTCAAGCTCTTAGCCAAGGTCTGAGCCAAGAAAGTTTTCCCTGAACCAGTTGGGCCAATCATCAAGATGTTTGACTTCTGCAAATCCACATCTTCTGACTCTTCACGCGTATCGTGAAAATTGATGCGTTTATAGTGATTGTATACAGCCACTGCCAAGGCACGTTTGGCACGATCCTGACCAATCACATAGTGGTTCAAGATATTGAGGAGCTCGATTGGTTTTGGCACTTCAGACAAGTCTGCCAAAACTTCCTCGGCCAACTCCTCCCGAATGATTTCCTGGGCCAACTCCACACATTCATTACAGATAAAAGCGTTGTTCCCAGCGATTATTTTCTTTACTTCTTCTTGGCTTTTGCCACAAAATGAGCAATAAACCATCATATCATTTTTCCTATTTGTAGGCATGATTTCCTTCCATTCTAATTTATCATTCTATCTAAAATAAGGTCATATAAAAAGCATGAATACTGTTTACCAGATTGGTAAAAGCATTCAACCAGAGTAAGGCAGACAGTCCATAGCGCTTCTTACGAAAAGCCTGTGCTCCAGTCAAAATACAGATCACACACAAAAAAGCTGTGAAAAATCCAAATATACTGCGCTCCATTAGACTTCCTTTCTATCTCGGTATTCGATGGTAAAATCATAGTCGTTTTTCTCATCTCGGGTGTAAGATTTGCTTGCGACTGTCTCAAAACGAGACAAGTCAAACTCCTCAGGAAAATAGGTATCTCCCTCCACCTGAGCATGAATCTGTGTCACGATGATTTCATCTAAATAAGGCTCAAAAGCCTGAAAAATCTGCTTTCCGCCAATGATATAGAGATTTTTTTCCTGACTCTGATACCACGCTAAAACAGACTCCACATCTTGAAATACGAGCGCCCCATCTATGACTTCTTCGCTACTGCGCGTTAAAATAAGGGTTTGCCGTTTTGGAAGCAGACGACGTCCCATGCCATCAAAGGTCACTCGCCCCATCAGTATAGCATGATTTAAAGTTGTTTCCTTAAAATGTTGCAACTCTGCTGGCAAATGCCAAGGGAGACAATCTTCCTTCCCAATCACACCTTTTTCATCTTGGGCCCAAATGGCTATGATTTTCTTTGTCATGCTTCCGTCCTTTTTATTGATACTACTATTTTATCAAAATTCTCCCAAAAAGGCTGTTTTGAAACGCGCGCAAAAGAGAGAAAAGGAGCAGGCTTCATTTAGCCTGCTCCTCTCGTACCTAGGACATATATTTTTTTGCTTCTGATTCGATTTTTTCAACCACTTCTTGGATACTTAGTCCTGTTGTGTCAAGGTAAACTGCATCCTCAGCCTGCTTGAGAGGCGAGGTTTCACGATGACTATCTTTGTAGTCACGTGCCGCAATTTCTTCTTTCAGCGTTTCCAAGTCAGTCTCAATCCCTTTAGCAATATTTTCCTTGTAACGACGCTCTGCTCTTTCTTCAACAGAAGCCACTAAGAAAATCTTGAGTTCAGCTCGTGGTAAAACAACTGTCCCGATATCACGGCCATCCATGACGATACCACCTTGCTGGACAATTTCTTGCTGAAGAGAAACCAGTTTCTCACGCACCTCAGGAATGGCAGCAATGCTTGAAACCTTGTTGGTCACTTCATTTTCACGGATAGGATGAGTGATATCCACATCCCCTACAAAAACAAGTTGATCACCTGTTTCTGAACGTCCAAAACTAATGGGGTGTTGGTTAAGAAGCTCAAGAAGTTGGTCTACATTTCCTGCATCCAACTGGTGCTTAAGCGCTATATAAGTCGCAGCACGGTACATAGCGCCCGTATCGAGATAAGTGTAACCAAAATCTTTAGCGACAATCTTTGCAACCGTACTCTTACCACTGGAAGCTGGACCATCAATAGCAATTTGAATTGTCTTCATTCCCGACTCCTATCTTGTCTTAATCACATCACCTGGGTTGGCAAACCAAGATCCAGATGACATGTGAGAAGGATTTAGGGCTTCTAATTGAGCAATGGAAATCCCTGCACGTTGAGCAAGAGCTGCCTCACCCTCTCCAGGATGCACAGTGAGTGTTCCTTCTCCTTCTGTGTGCTCTTCTGAACTGCTCTCTGAAGGAGTTGTTTCAGAAGAAGATGTTTCCTCTACCTTGCTACTTGAAGATGACGATGCTTCTACTTTAGAACTTGAACTTGTAGAAGGAGACGATGTATCATAGAAGTCCTTCAAAGATGAAGTACGATTGCTTCCTCCGGTTGATAAGTAAATCAATACAACCACCATCGCTACAACGATCACAAAGAAGAGGCTAGCTAGAACTGTTAAGACACGATTGGCAACAGCGCCTTTTCCTTTTTGTTTACGGCGACGACGCTCTGATCTTGATTCTTCCTCACTATTTTCATAGATATCTTCTTGCCATGGTTCCTTTGCCATACCTTACTCCTTGTATTTTTTAAACTTTCTTATTACAATATAAATATGAAACTCACACTTATACCTGAACGGTGCATCGCCTGCGGGCTTTGCCAAACCTATTCTGAACTCTTTGATTACCATGATAATGGAATCGTTCGATTTTGCGATGATCCAGTTGAATTGCAAAGAGAAATCGCTGAGAACAGCGATGTTCTGGAGGCCATCAAAAATTGTCCTACACGTGCACTTCTAAAAGATCCATCATAGTTTAAAAGGGAGATTGATTTTGTAGATTCTCTTTATCACTTTAATCCCTTCACCTACTAGTTTAGCATATTTCTAGGTAAAATTATAGTCTTTTCCGGTTATTTTTTCCTTCAAAAATAGAAAGATCACTTTTTTCTTTGATGAGGTAGAGTGGTCTTTTTTTGGTTTCCAGGTAAATCTTACTGATATACTTGCCCAGAATCCCAATGGTCAGAAGTTGAATCCCCCCAAGAAAGAGAATGACGGCCATCAGAGAGGTCCAGCCAGATGTTGGATTTCCCAAAATAAGAGTCCGAAATACTACAAAAAC
Organism: Streptococcus halitosis; assembly: GCF_023147855.1. GTDB lineage: Bacteria > Bacillota > Bacilli > Lactobacillales > Streptococcaceae > Streptococcus > Streptococcus halitosis_B. Next base: position 146,159 of record NZ_JAHXOP010000003.1, on the reverse strand, counting down.
AGTCATCATAAAAGAAATAAAACAAGATAGGAGTCCCGCTACAAAGGCTATACTCAAGGGGAAATCTGAAAAATTGAGAATCCCTTCAATCGAGTAGACAAAGAGCTGTCCAAAACTCCAACTGGTCTTGCCAGCCTGTCGTTCAACGTTTGGATAATCAAGATAGTGCGTTTTAAAGCCCACCCAGGCAAAGAGTCCCTTAGAGAACCGATTGGACTCGGTCAGGGTTAAAATAGCATCTACCACAGACCTTCTCATCATCCGGAAATCACGGACGCCTGAGGGGAGAGCTACTGGGCTGATTTTTTGCATGAGGCGATAAAAAAGATCAGCACAGAAACTGCGAAAGAGGGGTTCTCCCTCCCGACTAGTTCTCCGTGTCCCAACACAGTCCAAGTCTGCATTTTGGTCTAGTAAGGCTTTCATCTCAAGTAGCATACCGGGAGGGTCCTGGAGGTCTGCATCCATCACAACCACCAGGTCCCCAGTCGCATACTGTAAACCTGCGTACAGAGCTGCCTCCTTCCCAAAATTTCGTGAAAATGAGACATAATGCACCGCAGGATTTTGCTCCCGATAAGCCTTCAAAAGATCTAAGGTCCCATCGCTTGAGCCATCGTCTATAAAGACATACTCGACCTCTGCTCCCAGGTCAGGAAGCAAATCTTCAACAGACTGATAAAAAAGAGGAAGTACTTCCTCTTCATTTAAACAGGGGACAATGATCGAAATCATTATCTTAGTCTTCAAATCCATTTGGATGCTTACTTTGCCAACGCCATGCGTCTTCACACATTTTCGTGATATCAAATTCTGCTTCCCATCCGAGCTCTGCTTTGGCTTTTGCAGGATCTGAATAGCAGGCAGCGATATCACCTGGGCGGCGTTCTACGATGCGGTAAGGAATAGGACGTCCCACTGCTTTTTCCATATTTTGAATAATTTCAAGAACAGAGTAGCCTTTGCCTGTTCCAAGGTTATAAATGTTAAGGCCAGACCCCTTTTGGATTTTTTGAAGAGCTGCAACGTGACCTTTGGCTAGATCTACGACGTGGATATAGTCACGAACACCAGTTCCATCTTCCGTATCGTAATCGTCTCCGAAGACTTGTACTTGCTCTAATTTTCCAACAGCTACCTGAGTCACATATGGTAAGAGATTGTTTGGAATTCCATTAGGATTTTCTCCTAAATCTCCGCTCTCATGTGCTCCGATTGGGTTAAAGTAACGAAGCAAGACCACATTCCATTCTGAGTCTGCTTTGTATATATCGGTCAAGATTTCTTCTAGCATGAGTTTGGTACGACCGTAAGGGTTGGTCACTGAAAGTGGGAAATCTTCTAAGATTGGAACTGTGTGAGGATCTCCGTAAACTGTCGCAGAAGAGCTGAAGATGATATTCTTACAGTTTGCTTCTTCCATAACTTTTAAAAGACTAAGAGTTCCAGCGATATTGTTGTCATAGTAGGCAAGAGGGATACGTGTTGATTCACCTACAGCCTTCAAACCAGCAAAGTGAATCACACCTGTTGGCTCTTCTTGCTTGAAAATATCTCTGAGAGTATCAGTATCACGGATATCTGCCTCATAGAAAGGAATTTCAACTCCTGTGATTTTTTCAACAACTTCTAAACTTTTACGGTTGCTATTGACAAGGTTATCCACTACAACCACTTGATGACCTGCTTGGATCAATTCAATAACAGTGTGGGTTCCGATAAAACCGGCACCACCAGTTACCAAAATCTTTTCTTGCATCTTTTTTCCTCGATTCTCGAATTATTTTTTCTTATTTTACCATTTTTGGTAGGGAATGTCATTTGCCATCCTAGAGGGGAGACTAAAATTTTAGTAAAATGCTTATACTCTTCGAAAATCTCTTCAAACAATGTCAGCTTCGCCTTACCGTGGGTATGGTTACTGACTTCGTCAGTTCGATCCACAACCACAAAACAGTGTTTTGAGCTGACTTCATCAGTTCTGTCCATAGCCTCAAAGCCGTGCTTTGAGCAGCCTGCGGCTAGCTTCCTAGTTTGCTCTTTGATTTTCATTGAGTACTATTCGCTTTTTACTCGTTTGACATAGTTTGCAATTGGGTAGTTTACTGGGTCCAAGGTCAATTCCTTGTCTTGGACCAGCTGGGCTAGATGGTAACCGATGATAGGCCCCGTTGTGAGACCTGATGAACCTAGACCACTAGCCGCATAGACACCTACCAATCCTGGCACCTGCCCAAAGAAAGGTGAGAAATCACTGGTGTAGGCACGGATTCCTACTCGCTCACCCGATGATTTCGCTTCTGCCAAGGCTGGATAGTGAGGTAAGGCTGCCTCCTCCATTTGTTGGAGCAAGGTGTCATCTACCGTCAAATCAAATCCCATATCATTTTCATGAGTAGCGCCCAAGGACAATTTCCCACCTGCAAAAGGGATCAAATCCCATTCCCCTTCTGGCATGACAACAGGGTATGATTCCATGTCTTGGGCAAGCTGATAATCTCGGAGTTGCCCCTTTTGGGGACGAACATCTACCTCATATCCTAAAGGTTCCAAAATGTCCCCCAACCAAGCTCCCGTCGCTAGCATAACCTGATCAAACACCTCTTCGCCAATCTGGTAGCCTGATGATAAAGGTGTCAGACTCACTTTTTCTTTGACCAGTTTGACTTGACTGGCTTCTAGCAGACGAGTCACCAAGAGTTGGCCATCTACTCTCGCTCCACCAGAAGCATAGAGCAAGCGGTCGAATCCCTGCAAGCCAGGGAATAATTCATTTGCAGACGCTTGGTCTAGAATGGCTAATTGACCTATCAAGGGAGATTCTTCCCTACGCTGGAGTGCTAGTTCATAGAGTTCTTCTAACTTGGATTCATCCTTTTTCAAGAGAAAAACTCCCGAACGCTGGTAAAAGTCGATTTCCTGTCCTGACTTTTCTAAATCAGCCAACAAATCCACATAAAAGTCAGCCCCCAAGCGTGCCATCTTGTACCAAGCTTTATTACGGCGTTTTGAAAACCAAGGACTGATAATTCCTGCTGCTGCCTTGGTTGCCTGACCCTGACCATGGTCAAAAACAGTTATCTCTAGGTCGCTTTCTTTCGAGAGGTAGTAGGCAGCTGTTGCCCCCACAATCCCTGCTCCAATAATGGCAACTTTTTTCATTATCTTCACCTTCTAACTAGATATGGTGGAAAGGATTAGTTGATGCCTGACTAGGCAAGATATCAATAGTCCAGCCCTTTTCTGACTTCCATTGAGTAAGTAGTGCTGCGATTCTTTCCACAAAGAGAACTTCAATATAGTGGCCTGGGTCCAATGCCAACAAGCCATCAGACAGCATATCCTGAGCAGTGTGGTAGTAGATATCACCAGTGATGTAGACATCTGCCCCCTTTGCCAAAGCATCAGGATAGAAAGACTGACCACTACCACCGCAAATGGCAACTCTTGAAATTTCCTTCTTCAAATCACTCTCTTGATAATGTACCATTCGAAGACTATCTAGACCAAAGACTTGCTTGACATGCTGGGCCAATACCCCAAAAGTCTGAGGCTGAATATTCCCAATCCGCCCAATCCCACGTTCAGGGCCTGTTTCCTGCAGATAAGTCGTTTCCTCGATACCTAGCATCTGGCAGAACCAGTCATTTAGCCCATTATCAACGATATCAATATTAGTATGGCTGACATAAACTGCGATGTCATGCTTAATCAAATCAATGTAAATCCGATTTTGTGGACGGCTAGCTACCAGATCCTTGATAGGACGAAAGATAGGCGCGTGCTTGGCGATAATCAAATCCACACCCTTTTCAATGGCTTCAGCCACCGTGTCTTCACGAATATCAAGGGCAACCATGACCCTTTGGATATCCTTGTCTAAAGTGCCGATTTGCAGGCCACAACTGTCTCCCTCCATAGAAAATTCCTGGGGGCAAAAGGCTTCATATGCGCTAATCACTTCACTTGCTAGCATGGAGCACCTCCTTGATGGCTTGAATCTTATGAGCTAGAACTTGACGTTCTTCTCGATTTTTCTCTGGGATTTGGTCAAGAGCAAACTCTAACTTAGCTGCTTCTTTTTGCCATTTTTGAACAAAGATTGGGCTGACTTCTTTGGACAAGAAGGGACCAAAGCGGACATCACTGGCTGATAGCTTCATTTGTCCCGCTCCCACCACCAAGATCTCATAGAACTTGTCAGCTTCTTCTAGGATGCTTTCTGCTACGATCAGAAAACCGTGGTCTTGCAACCAAATGCGCAAGTCGTCTTCTCGATTATTGGGCTGGAGGATTAAACGCTCTACATTAGCTAGCTTTTCCAATCCTTCTTCCAATATGGTAGCAATCAAACGGCCACCCATACCAGCAATGGTGATAATAGAGACTTGGTCAGCCTCTTCAAATGCCGCTAAGCCATTGGCTAAACGAACCTGAATTTTCTCCTTTAGACCGTGATTCTCAACATTTTTCACCGCTGACTGGTAGGGGCCTTCCACCACCTCACCTGCAATGGCGCTTTTGATTTGGCCTCTCTCAACTAACTCGATTGGCAGATAAGCATGGTCACTCCCCACATCTAGTAAAACGGCCCCTTGTGGCACAAAGGAAGCTACCAATTCTAATCTCTTTGAAATCATCTTCTCTCACTTTCCAAAACTCTATTACCTTTTATTATACCATATTTCAGCTAGCAATCTTGCACCTAAAAAGACCACAATCCACAGATTGCAGCCTTTCTTTATTTTCTAGCTTGATAGCGACTGGTTAGAATGAAAATCACAGTAAAGACAGCCATCATGACGAGGTAAACAGGCAACGTTTGTCCTGTCAAGGTTGAAATTTCAAGCAACTTTTGAATCATTGGGAAAAGAGCTGTGGCTAGGAAACCACCTACTGACCAGACAACCAAGAGGACACGCCAGAGGGTAAATGGCATGCAGGCTCTAAATACAGATAAGAAACCGATAGACCCAAGGAGATAATAGAGTAGGGTTGAGATTTCTAACTCAGACCAACCTTGACTCGCTCCAAAAATTTTCACAAAAAGAACGCTGAACACGACCATGAGGGCACTTGGTAGGGCACGAAGCATGGATCTTCTGAGGAAGTTTGGTTCGACAGGCTTGATATTTCGCTCAAAAGTCAGAACGAATGGTGGGAAACCTTCCACGAATTGGTCGATCATGGTAATCTGGATTGGAATGAAGGGGAAAATCAAGATCCATTCAGACCGTCCCAGAAGAGCACTGGCAATACAAATCACCGCAAGCAAAAAGGAATAAATCGTCTTAATCAAGAAAATCGGTGCGATATGGGCGATGTTATTGACCACACGACGGCCTTCAAAGAGAATCTCAGGAACATCATTAAAGTCTGAGTTCAAGAGAACTAGATTGGCAATCTGACGTGTCGCCGGATCCCCTTCAGCCATTACGATTGAACAATCCGCCTCACGAAGGGCCAGGATATCATTGACTCCGTCCCCTGTCATTGCCGTTGTATGCCCTGCTTTTTTCAGCGTTTGGATGATGAGTTTCTTTTGATGAGGGGAAACACGTCCGAAAATAGCTGTCTCTTCAGCCATGGCAATCAATTCCTCATCCGTGATTTTTGAGCAATCTACATAGCTGTGATAATCCGCAAAGCCAGCCTTCTGGGCAATGCTGGACACTGTAACTGGATTGTCACCAGAGATAATTTTGAGTCCCACTTCCTGAGAACGGAGATAGTCCAGCGTCTCAGCTGCTCCTTCTCGAATAGGGTCCAAGATTTCCAGCAAGGCTAGAGCCTGAATATCAGATGGTTTCTGTGGTTTGTGATGATCTAGTTTTTCCTGACTGAGAGCCAAGACTAAGACACGAGAACCTCGCTCCAAGGCCTCTCTAGCTTCAGGGACTTCATTTTCCAACAACATTTCAGGCGCACCTAAGAAAACCGTTCCTAGCCCTTCTAACTCCATAGCTCCCCACTTGCGGTCGCTTGAGAAAGGAAGATTCGAAAGCATAGGATAGGCAACCTGTCCTTGGAAACGCTGACGAATGGCTTGGGCGGTTGGATTTTTATCCTCACTGTGAGCGATATAGCTAGTCAAAATGCTGGCAATAGCCTCGTCACCATATGTTTCCGTCAGAGGAAGAATAGCCTCCACCTGCATCTTTCCTTGGGTGATGGTGCCCGTCTTGTCCAGACAGAGCATATCCACGCGCGCCAAGGTCTCGACAGAGTACATCTCCTGCACCAAGACCTTTTTCAAGCCCAGCTTGATCACCGCAGTCAAGAGCGAAGTAATGGTCAAAAGGGCGATTCCCTTGGGCAACATTCCCAAAAGGGCAGTCGATGAATTTACAACGGATGACTTGAGGGGCAAACCCTTTAAAATCAAGGCTTCTAACAAGAGAGCTAGACCAAAGGGAATGATAATCTTCCCAGTAAAACCTGCCAGCTTGTCCAGCGATTTCATAATGCGAGAGTTGATGGGTTTCACAGTCTTGGCTTCCAGCATGAGTTTGGAAGCATAGTTTTCTGCCCCAACATGGTGAACTTGAGCCAAAACTGATCCACTGGCTAAGAAACTCCCAGACAAAAGCAAGGCATCAACCTCCTTTTGTACCAAATCACTCTCACCAGTCAACATAGCTTCATTGACTTCCGCAAATCCTTCCAGAACCAGGGCATCACTAGGAATCTGCTCTCCCGCAGACAAACGAATGACATCTCCTAGGACTAATTCTTCTGGATCGAGAGCGACTTCTTGACCATCACGGATGGTTTTGACCTTTTCCTTGGTCATGAGATTGAGCTTGTCCACCATATGTTTGGCCCGTAGCTCAGTCACAATCCCAGAAAAAGCGTTAAAGCAGATAACAGCAAAGAAGACCAGATTGCTCCAAGCCTGCACAAAGGCCAGCGCTAGAGCAATAACAAAGTTTAATGCGTTAAAAAGTGTAAAAACATTTCGTTTGATGATTTGCCAAGTACTGGTACTAGCTGATGCGGTAAAGTCATTGACCAAACCTTGAGCCTGTCTTTCCTTTACTTCTCTTTGGGTTAATCCTATAATCTTATTTTTATCCATGAATTCTATCATATCATTTTTTCTAGAAGAATTCTAATCTCATCCAAAAACTGTTGGTTGATAACTGAAAAAGTTTGCCAGTAGTCTTTTGATAAGGTATAATAATAAAAGCAATACAATCGAAGGAGTTCTCATGTTCTATACTTATTTGCGTGGACTAGTCATGCTGATCTTGTGGTCCATCAATGGCAATGCCCACTACCACAATACTGATAAAATCCCTAGTAAAGATGAAAACTATATCCTAGTAGCACCTCATCGGACTTGGTGGGATCCAGTTTACATGGCCTTTGCGACCAAGCCAAAACAGTTCATCTTTATGGCCAAAAAAGAGCTGTTTAACAACCGCATCTTTGGCTGGTGGATCCGTATGTGTGGCGCCTTTCCTATCGATCGGGAAAAACCTAGTGCCTCTGCCATCAAGTACCCTATCAACGTCCTCAAAAAAAGCGACCGCTCTCTCATCATGTTTCCAAGTGGGAGCCGTCACTCAAACGATGTCAAGGGTGGAGTTGCCTTGATTGCCAAAATGGCCAAGGTCCGTATCATGCCTGTTACCTACACCGGTCCCATGACCTTGAAGGGCTTGGTTAGCCGTGAACGTGTGGATATGAACTTTGGAAATCCTATCGATATCTCAGACATCAAGAAAATGAATGATGAAGGGATTGAAATGGTTGCAGACCGTATCCAAGCAGAATTCCAACGTTTGGACGAAGAAACCAAGCAGTGGCACAATGATAAAAAACCAAACCCACTCTGGTGGTTTGTCCGCATCCCTGCCCTCATTCTTGCTGTGATTGTTGGTATCCTAACGATTATCTTTACTTTCGTCGCAAGCTTTATCTGGAATCCAGATAAGAAGAGAGAAGCTCTTGGTTAAAAAATACAATTATCCCTTGGCTTTTGCCAAGGGATAATTCTTTTATTCGATTTTCCATTTTTGGGCCAACCAATTGGAAAAGGCTAGGAATCGTTCAGCCACTTGCTCATGATGCCCATAGGGATCAAAGACAAACTGACTAGTCGGATAGTGTTTCTGAAGACTGGTATGGATCTGCGCAGCATAGACTGGTGCTTGAGCCAAGCGATTGGTATGATGGGCTCCTTCTGTTTGACCATTCTGTAAATACAGCAAACAATCTAGATTTCTCACTTTCTCTTCCCTGCAATAAGTCGTAAAATCAGGATACCAAAATGAACCGCAGATAGAGAAGACACAGGAGACCTTGTCAAAATGGAAAAGACTGTATACTGCTGTCAAACCACCTAGTGAGTATCCTCCATAAGCAAGGCGATTTTTGTCCAGGCGATAAAGCGACTGCAACTTATCTAAAAGACCTCCAAATAAATGACCATGATAGGCATTTGCCTGACCGCCAAAATCTGGAGCTCCATCTCTCAGAGCAGATGCCTTCCAGGGAGTGTAGTCGTCTAGACGATTTTTAGAGGTCAAGCCCACTAAAATCACAGATTCTGAAAGGGAGGATAGGAAATCCAAGTTTCCATCATTCAAAAGAATCGCTGGATAGGTTTGGTTGGGATCATAGGTCGAAGGAAGACTGACCCTAACTTGGATTCCTTCCCAATCAAACTCATTATTTATTGATAAAGTCATTGATTTTCTCAAGGGAATCAATCACTGCTGGACCATAGTCCATCAACTCATCGTAAGAAATGGTCATGATTTTTTGATTCTTAATTGCAGGAACGTTTTCCAAAACTTCATTTGCTTTCATCAACTCTACTGCGTTGGCATCCAATTTTTTATTGCGGTCGCTGGTCACATAGATAATCAACTCAGGATCCATTGACACGAGATTTTCCAAGGTCAAGCCTGATGTTCCCGTTGCAACGTTTGTATAACCAAGTTGATTCAACAAGCTTTCTTGCAAAGCAGACTTGTAGGCACCAAAGGTTTCATCATTATAAGCAACCATAATCAAAGCCTTTTTCTTTTCACCTTGGCTTGTTGGATTTGCTTTCTTAACAGCGTCAATTTTAGCTTGTAATTGGGCTGCGTATTCATTAGCCTTGTCCTGAACATTGAAAATCATTCCAAGATTTTTGACATCTTCTACGATATTTCCCAAATCTTGCTGAATCGTTGAGAGAGAAGCTTTTTGCGTATAGACTGGGATTTTGTTTTCATTCCAAGCGCTAACTGTTCCCAAGGATTTTTCTGAAAACATCATGTTTCGACCCATCACCGCATCTGGCTCATAAGAAAGGACTGTCTCTTGAGAGACTGTTTTTTTATCACCGATTTGAGGAATGGTCGCAATCGCGTCCTTGTATTTGTCTGTTACAGCATTGTCAGGGTTGAGCATGCCAGCAATTTTATCCTTCAAGCCTAGTTCCAACAAAATTTCAGTAGTTGAAAGATTATTGGTGATAACTTTTTCAGGTGCCTTGTCAAAGACTTGTTCGACTTCATTTCCCTTAGCGTCATAGGTCTTGACCGTTAACGGATAAGTCGTCTCTGTGCTGGCCTTCTGACTTGTTTCTGTACTAGACTGTGTAGTAGCTTTTTCAGTGGTAGTGTTACCACAAGCTGCCATGGTTAGGGTAGCTACTGTTACGAGTAAAATACTGAGTGTTTTTTTCATTTTGTTTTCCTTTTCATTCTTATAAATAGTGAATCATGGCTTGCTGATCCTCGGTCCAAGTAACCTGACTTTGAACTCCATATACAGTTTGTAATGACTCAGGGGTGATGGTCTCCTTTGGAGTCCCTTGGTAAAGGATTTCCCCCTCTTTCATCAGATAGAGATAATCCGAATAGCGACAAGCAAGTTGAATATCATGCAGGACAGCTAGAACATTGATTTTGAGCTCCTTCACAATGGCTAACAAGTCTAGCTGGTACTTGATATCTAGGTGATTGGTTGGTTCGTCCAGGAGCAAGAGAGTTGGTTCTTGCGCCAAGGCGCGGGCTAATAAGACTCGTTGTTTCTCCCCCCCTGACAGAGACGAATAGAGACGAGTTTTCTTCTCAAGCATATCCACCTTGACGAGAGCATCTTGAACGAGGGCATAATCTCTTTCCTTTTCCTTCTGTAAAAAAGAGAGGTGAGGAGTTCTTCCCAGCAAGACGATTTCCTCAACTGTACAATCAAACTGCAATTGATTAAACTGGGTTACAACTGCCATTTGCTTGGCTGTTTCTTTGAGTGACCAATGTTCCAGTGGCTTTCCATCTAGTCTTATCAAGCCTTTGTCCGCCTTTTCCTGACGATAGAGGAGTTTAAGCAGACTGGTTTTCCCACTTCCATTTGGTCCTAGTATCGTGTGAAATTGATGCCCCTCAACCTTAAGAGAAACTCCTTTGAGGATTTTTTTCTCTCCCAGTCCAAAGTGGACATCCTGACAAATCAAGCCCATATCAGGCCCTCACCTCCCTTCGCCTACCTCCTACAATGTAGATGAAGAAGGGAGCACCTACTAAGGCTGTGAAAATACCAATCGGCAGCTCAGCATTTGGAATGATGACACGAGAGAGTACATCTGCCCAGACGACAAAGAGGGCCCCCAGTAAGGTCGCAACGGGAAAAAGTCTCCTGTAATTCGTTCCTACTAACCCTCGAGCTAAGTGAGGAGTAATGAGACCAACAAATCCAATAATCCCACAAGTTGCCACTAAGACTGCTGTCAGCACAGCCACCATGGTCACATAAAGATACCAATAAAAGCGTAAGGGAATCCCCAGAGTTAAAGCAGCCTCATCTCCCATCATCATCGCATTAAAAACACGATACTGAGTAGAGAAAAATAGAAAAGCCATTCCTACTACTATAGTTGGCAGGACTAAGTCAGACCAGGTAGTCCCGGCAAGCGAGCCCATGGTCCAAAACTTAATGGTCATCACACTGTCCGCATTAGCGCCAACTGAGATAATAAAGTTGGAAAATGCCAGAAAGAGAGCATTGACAACCGTTCCTGATAAGATCAGACTGGAAGTCGTCATCCTGCCCTGCATAGAGGCAATGATAAGGACAGCAATTGTTGCCAAAATAGCTCCTAAAAAAGCTCCAAGGCTAATCACCAATTTTAAACCAAGAATGATGCTTAAGGTTGCTCCTAGAGTTGCACCCGCAGAAATTCCTAAGACATAGGGCTCAGCAATAGGATTGTTCACTGTAGACTGCATCACGCTGCCACACATAGAAAGACCAGCCCCTACTATCAGACCTAACAATACTCGGGGGAATCTCATGTTCCATACAATGGCAAGAGTAGACTTGGAAACCTCTCCTATCTCAAGAGGAAAACCCAACCTGCTCAAAATAATCCGATAGGTATCTCCTAGATCAATCGCAACGGATCCCATAGAAACTGCTAAAAAGAGCGAAATTCCTAGAGTAGCTAGCAAAATACCTAAAAGTAACACAAATTGCAGGTCCCGTCGGCTTCCAGAAAATTTGGAAAGCATGAAAACCTCCTTAGACAAAATTAAAAATTTAGAAAATTCTCATAAAAAGTATACCATATTTTCAACAATGGAACAAGATGAGAAAAATAAATATAGTTGGTCTTACAGTGCTAATAATCGTAACCGAAGATTATACTTGAGTATATCGAGGTAAAGTGACAAAAGTAAAAAAGCTACCCAATTTAGAGTAGCTTCATTATCAAGATATACTTAATTGAACACGGCCTAAGCAAGCGGATAAAACAAAAAGCCCTCTGAAATCAGAGAGCTTTATTCTTGCTGGATAAAACGTTTATAGACTAGGCGACAAGCCGAAGATTGTACTGATGGTACATCGAGGCGAAGGCAACGAAGTATAGAAACGTTTTAGACGCAAGATTAACGACGAAGTCCTAGAGAGTTGATCAACTCACGGTAACGGTTAACGTCATTTTTACGCAAGTATGCAAGCAAGTTACGACGGCGACCGATTTTTTTCATCAATCCACGGTAAGTAGCGTGGTCTTTTTTGTGTTGTTTGATGTGTTCGTTAAGGTGGTTGATTTCCCAAGTAAGGACAGCAACTTGAACCTCTACTGAACCTGTATCACCTTCGTGACGTGCATATTGTGCGATGATTTCATTTTTTTTCTCTTTTGAGATTGCCATGATGTTTCTCCTTTTTATTTGGCTTCATCCGAGTGACAGGTTGGCATGCCTGCAACCAAGAAGAAGTTATTTGTCTTTACGACAGTTCTTATTCTACCAAGAAGCAGAGACTTTGTCAACTGATTTACTGTTTAGACCCTTGAATTACTCTACTGATTTCAGGGCTTCGAGCATATCTACTTTTCTCAAGTGGTGATTGACAAAGACGCCCAGTAAAGCCAAAATCACAGTCACTGCTACGATTGGAAGCGCATAAACTTCCCAGCTGACCTGAGGATAGAAGAGTATGGTGGCTGGTGAAATCATTTGAATCAAAAATTGATGTAAATAGTGGCCAGCTACCAAACCGAGAGCAATTCCCACAAGGGATAGCACCATGGTCTCGCGGTAGATATAGAGGGTCACTTCTTTATTGTGGAAACCGAGAACTTTGATAGTCGAAAGTTCACGGATACGTTCTGCAACATTGATGTTAGTGAGATTGTAGAGAATAACAATGGCTAGTAAAACGGAAACAAGGACAAGGATTGCCATGGTTTTATTGAGCGAACTAGCCACGGATTCAAAGAGATGGATGGCAGTCGCATTTTGGACCACCCCAGAAACAGCAGTTTTTTCCATGAAGGTAGCAGCTTCTTTCTCCGTATTTGATGGTGTTGGCTCTTTTAATTTTACTAGGTAGGTATTGTCTTGTGGACTGGTGCCGTAGACTTGTTCGTAAGTTGCTCGGTTGAGATAAACAAAGTGTCCAACATAGTTTTCAGAAATAGCCGCGACCCTGATTTCCTTCCCATCAAGCTCCAGCTCGTCCCCAACCTTAACATTTGCTAGTTGAGCTAGTTTTTGACTCACGACCGCTCCATCAGTAATCTCCACCTCTTGGCCATTTTCCTCTAATGCGATAAAGGGCTTGAAGTCTTCTCCACTAGTAACCATCATGGTGATGGTTTGAAGTCCTGCTTTTCCTTTAAAATCTTTTTCAATGGATTTAGAATAAATCTTTTGGTAAGCATGGATAGATTCAGCCTGCAAGGCACTTTCCAGATCTGCTTTTTCTTGCTCCGTCGCACTGCTCTTTTCCGCTACAATCATCTGGTATTGCTGGATTTGTTCAAATTGACGCTCGACAACTCCTCCTACAGAAGACTGAATGCCAAGACCTGCAAATAAGAGAGCCACCGAACCTGCAACTCCAAAAATGGTCATCAACATCCGTTGCTTATAACGGAAAATATTTCGCGCCGTAACCTTATGAGTAAAACTCAAACGACTCCAAATAAAGCTCAGGCGCTCCAGCAAAATCTTTGATCCCTTAACGGGAGGTTTTGGAAGTAAGAGTTGGGCTGCTTCATCGTGTAGTTCCCTCCGTGCCACCAAATAAGCCGGCAAAACACTGGATACCCAACTTAAGGTTAGGGCAAGGAGGCTATAAGACCAGTAAAAATACTCCTGACTTTTACCAACAACCATCCCAGCTGTTATAACATCCGAAATCACGCCTGCAAGGAGATAATGTCCTAGAAGCGTTCCTAAAATGGTTCCTACAGTTCCTGCAAGAAAACCATAGAGGACAAACTTGGCAATTATATCTTGATTCCGGTAACCTAGGGCCTTGAAAATACCGGCATTGGTACGTTCTTCATCCACAAAGCGAGTCATAGTTGTAAAGGTCACCATTGCAGCGACCATATAAAGCACCACGGGGAAGATATTCCCGACAGAACGAATGCTTGCTGAAGCGTTACTGTACATGAGATAGCCTTGACCCCCTGGCATGGTTTGGCGATTGTATATGTGATATTTCGGCTCTGCCAGTTCATCAAGCTCTTTCTGACGCTGTTCAAGCTTCTCTTTTTCCTTGGCTAGATTACTCTCTGTCTGAGCCAGTTTTTCTTTTTGAGTCGCCAGTTCTTCCTTTGCTTTTATCAGCTGTCCCTCGATTTGACTCTTTTGCGGTTCTGGTAAAGCGGTCGCTTGTTCTTCTTGGGTTTTCAAGCGACTTTCAGCCTGCTCTAACTGACTATTGCCATTTTGAAAGTTGCTTTCAGCAGTTTGGAGCTGTTCTTTCCCCTCTTCCAAGCTCTTTTGCCCATTTGCTTTGATACCTGCCAATCTTTTTTGACCATTATCGGCTAGCAAATCTTGCAACTCTTCCTGATGTTGGGTTCGTTTGGTCTTATAGTCTGATGAAAAAGCATCCAGATTTTTTAAATCATCATAGCGCACACGGGCAATACTATAAACATCTGAATCAAACTGACTTGGTAAAATCACTCCATAGCCAGCCAAGCTTCCATTTCCACTACTAGCACTTCCTAAATCTTCTTTAGAAAGGATTTCACCCGACTGAACAAATCCGGTAATTGTGAAAGTTTGGGATTTTAGGACGGACTTTTCTTCTTTCTTGCTAAAGGTAATGGTCTCTCCAATCTGATAGCGGTCTTTCCAGAAATCAGCCAAGACAATTTCCTCATTAGCTTCTGGCAGTCGTCCTTCTGTCACTTGGAAGGTTGAAATGCTCTCTGGTTTGGAATAAAGTCGAACCGCTTCCTCACTATTTTCAACTGTTAGGTCTGCCATATAGCCAAACTCAACACTTGCTCCTTGAATGGTCTTTAGTTCGTCTTGGTCTTCTTTGTCCAAGCCATAATCAGCTATCACGGCCAGATCCAGAGTATTGGCTTTACGGAGATAATCTTCTGCCGTACGTTCCATGTTTGGACTGGCTACTTTAAGACCTACTAGGGCTAAAGAACCCAGCATCATCAAGGTTAAGATAGAAACAAAGCGTCCCTTTGAAGTCGTCACTGACTGAAATAGGTCTTTCCGGTATGTTTTTTTCATCCTAATACTCCAATGTATCGATATCCTGCGGACGCTCATTGATCGTCATGCTCTTAACCGTGGCATCGCGCATGTGAATCACCCGGTCTGCAATAGGAGCTAGCGCGCCATTGTGGGTCACAATAATCACCGTCGCTCCTTTTTGACGAGACATGTCTTGGAGAATCTTCAAGACTTGCTTCCCCGTTTGGTAATCCAAGGCACCTGTCGGTTCATCACAGAGGAGGATCTTAGGATTTTTGGCTACAGCGCGTGCAATGGAGACTCGCTGTTGCTCCCCTCCAGAAAGCTGGGCTGGAAAGTTATTGAGGCGATGAGCCAGACCTACATCTGTCAAGACCTGCTCAGGATCCAAGGCATCTGTAACGATTTCTGAGGCCAGTTCCACATTTTCCTTGGCTGTCAGATTGGAGACCAGATTGTAAAATTGAAAAACAAAACCTACATCTTCACGACGATAGTTTGTTCGTTGGTGCGAACTATAGTTGGCAATATTGGCACCATCGATCCAAATCTCCCCCTCATCATTGGTATCCATACCTCCTAGGAGATTGAGAACAGTTGATTTTCCAGCACCTGAAGCGCCAAGGATAATAACCAGCTCCCCTTTTTCAATTTCAAAATTCACATCACGATTAGCCACAATCTCCGTATCACCGACCTGGTAACGCTTATAGCTGTGTTTCATTTCAATATAAGTCATCAGACACACCTTCTCTCAAACAAATTACTTCCTATTATCATTATAACGCTTTTTCAACTAGTTGGAAACCAGAAGCAAAAACAAAAAAGCCTAGGAATTCCTAGGCTTTCTGTTTATAGATTATTTTCCAAGGTAGTATTCTTTTACGACGTTCAATTTTTCGTCGAATTCGAATACCAATGGTGGGAAGTTAGGGATTTCTACACCCATGATTTCATCATCTGACAAGTGTTTGATATGTTTTACAAGGGCACGGATTGAGTTACCGTGAGCTCCTACGAATACGTTTTTACCATCTTTAAGTGCTGGAGCGATTTTGTCTTCCCAGAATGGAAGGGCACGTTCCAAAGTCACTTTCAAGTTTTCAGCATCTGGAATGACTGAGTCGTCAAGTGAAGCGTAACGACGGTCAGTGTGAGCTGAGTATTCATCATCATGAGGCATTGCAGGAGGCAATACATCGTATGAACGACGCCAGATGTGAACTTGCTCATCACCAAATTGTTCAGCAGCTTCAGCTTTGTTTTTACCAGTCAAACCACCATAGTGACGTTCGTTCAAGCGCCATGATTTTTCAACTGGAACCCAGAGTTGATCAGCAGCTTCAAGAGCCAAATTTGTTGTTTTGATCGCACGTTTCAATACTGAAGTGTAAGCTTGGTCAAATTCGATACCAGCTTCTTTGATCAATTTACCAGCGTCAATCGCTTGTTGTGTTCCTTTATCAGACAAATCAACATCAGCCCAACCAGTGAAAAGGTTAGCTTTGTTCCATTCAGACTCACCGTGGCGAGCAAAAACCAATTTTACCATTAGATGGATTCTCCTTTTATTTTTCGAGGTGTCCCTCGTTTATCTATTCTATTTTACACAATTTTTCACAAAAAAGCTAGTTAAAATCAACTAAAAAGAGAAGAGCTTAGCAGTCTTCTCTTTATCGTACTATCATAATTGTTCCCGATAGAGGATGAAATAGTCCCGTCCAAATAATTGGAAAACTACTACTCTTCAATTACAAATTTTTTCAATGTTCCAAAATAAAGTGAACCACCAATAATGGTTAGAATTCCACCTACCCATCCTAAAAATGGAATCAAGCCGACCGCACCACCTACAATGAGCAAAACAGAAGGTGCATTCGTAACACGTTCATCATCTTTATAATAAACAATAGCCACAATTCCCAATACTAAAACAGCAATTTTAACCAATGACAAAATAATTGAGAGCCCTGTCAATGTCCCAACCGTTACATCTGCGTCTTCAGTTGCCGCAGCAGCTCCAACAGCCATGATAAACATGATGACTGGCGCTAAAAGCAATACAATTCCTGAAATAAGACCAAAAATAGCGTTGACACGAGCAAGTGTATTTGTTTTCATAATAATCTCCTTAAAATTTTTATAGGTATTATTCTATCATAATTTATCTAAAAATTAAACAATCTTATAAAATTTTATAATAAATATTGATTTTTAAAAAATAATTTTAAGTTCTAAACTCTCTTTATAATTAGTAGAAATATAAAATTATGAGAAAACTGAATAGTTGATTATGTTAATTATCTACACGGACAGGCCAGGAAGAACTTCATTTGAGGAAATGGGCTAGTAAATTTTCCCATGATAAAACGCATAATATCAAAGCACTTGAACTCTTGATATTATGCGTTTTTATGATTTTAGCGACCTTTCTCAGTCTATTCTGATTATTTCGCTTCAAATCCTTCTGCGACTGCATCCGCAAAGTTTTCTTCTACGATGCTTGCACAGTGATCACAGATGACTGCGTGGTAGCTGCGTTCTGCTGTTGTTGGGTCAATACGACGGCAGCGCTCACATACTTCACCTGCAGCGCGTTCAACTGTAAAGGCAACATCTTCGAAGCTAACGGCAGCTTCTGGAGCTGGTCCATCTGCAATGGTCAATTCTGACACGATCAAAAGTTGAGCTACATTGCTGTTTACTGCTTCGAGTAGAGTTTTCACAACTTCGTTTGGATAAACTGTCAAGTGTGCTTCAAGTGATTTCCCGATAACTTTTGCATTACGAGCTTCTTCCAAGGCTTTTTGAGCTTGTCCGCGGAAATCCATGAAGGCTGCCCAAGTATCCAAGATTTCTTCTTGATTAGCAAATATCTCTGCTTCTGGCAATTCTGACAATTGAACGAAGTCTTCAGCTTCAAACTCAAGATATGACCAGATTTCTTCTGCAGTGTGAGGAAGGATTGGTGTCAAGAGTTTGGTAATTTTTACAAGAATGTCATAGAAAACAGTCTGCATTTGACGACGTTCCAATGATTTGGCACCTTCGATGTAAACAACGTCTTTGGCAAAGTCAAGGTAGAAGGCAGACAAATCAACGTTGATAAAGTTCACCAAGGCCTTGTAGATTGTCAAAAATTCAAAGTCAGCATAGGCATCACGAATCGTTTTCACAAGTTGGTTAAAGCGGATGGTCATGTACTTGTCGACGGAACGAAGCTCATCGTAAGCCACTGCATCTTGAGCTGGGTTAAAGTCAGATGTATTGGCAATCAAGAAACGAAGGGTGTTACGGATCTTACGGTAAGTTTCAGAGACTTGACTCAAGATATCCATAGAAATACGCACATCGTTGCTTGAGTCCACACTTGTTACCCAGAGACGCAAAATTTCTGCACCGAATTGTTTTTCTACATCGCTTGGAGCAATGGTATTTCCAAGAGATTTAGACATCTTCTCACCTTTACCGTCAAGGGCAAATCCTTGTGACAAGATTTGTTTGTAAGGAGCAACGCCATGGTTAGCAACAGATGTGATAAGTGATGAGTTGAACCAACCACGGTACTGGTCAGAACCTTCAAGGTAAAGATCTGCTGGATATTTGAGTTCTGGACGGTTGACCACTACTCCATTCCATGATGAACCTGAGTCAAACCATACGTCCATGATATCTGTTTCTTTCTTGAACTCGCCATTTGGTGAACCTGGATGAGTAAATCCTTCTGGCAAGAGGTCCTTAGCATCACGTTCCCACCAGATGATAGAACCGTGTTCCTCAAAGAGTTGAGCTACATGTTCAATAGTCTCAGCTGTCATGATTGGTGTTCCGTCTTCAGCATAGAAGATAGGAAGGGGAACTCCCCAAGCACGTTGACGAGAGATAACCCAGTCACCACGGTCACGAATCATATTGTAAAGACGAACTTTCCCCCATTCTGAGTGGAACTTCACTTTTTCAATTTCATCCAAGATTTCTTGGCGGAATTTAGATACAGAAGCAAACCACTGTGGAACAGCTCGCCAGATGATTGGTTTTTTCGTACGCCAGTCAAATGGGTATGAGTGAGAGATTTCTTCTTGAGCAAGGAGTAAATCTCCCAGTTTTTCGATAACAGTCGGCACAACCTTGTCATAGAACTGACCCGCAAATTCAGGACCAGCATTTTCCATCATAATACCGCGTTCGTTAACTGTTACAGCAACTTCAAGGCCGTTGGCAACACCGACATTGTAGTCGTCCTCACCAAAACCAGGGGCTGTATGGACGATACCTGTACCAGAGTCAGTCGTAACGTGGTCACCCAAGATCACCAACTCATCTACAGCCGTATCCCATGGGTGGACTGTCACAATGTGGTTCAATTCTTGACCACGGTAGGTCGCCAAGACCTGAACATCAGCCCAGCCAAATTTCTCAGAAAGACTATTCAGTAATTCTGAAGCAACCACAAACTTACGAGATTCGCCAGCTGGTTGTACCAATACATAATCAATATCTGCTCCAACTGTCAAACCACGAGAAGCTGTGATAGTGAATGGAGTTGTTGTCCATACGACGATATAAGTATCTGTATCTAGGACACCTTTACCATCTTTGACGCGGTTAGCATAGTAAAGGGAAGTTGAAAGCAAGTCATGGTATTCAATTTCTGCTTCAGCAAGGGCTGACTCAGAAGACCATGACCAGTAAACTGGCTTGGCCCCACGGTAGATATAGCCTTTTTTAGCCATTTCACCAAAGACACGGATTTGAGCTGCTTCATAGTCTGGAGTCAAGGTCACATAAGGATTTTTCCAGTCACCAGAAACACCCAAACGTTTAAAGTCTTCACGTTGTTTATCTACTTGAGAAAGAGCATACTCGCGGCAAAGTTTCAAGTACTCAACCAAGTCCATTTCTTTACGTTTCACGCCTTGTTTTGCCAAGACTTGCTCGATTGGCAGACCATGAGTATCCCAACCAGGAATATAAGGTGCGTAAAATCCTGACATAGACTTAGAACGAACAATAATATCTTTGGAAATCTTGTTCATAGCATGTCCAACGTGGATATTTCCGTTTGCATATGGAGGTCCATCATGCAAGGTGAAATGCGGTTTTCCCTGGTTCAATTCTTGACGACGTTGGTAAAGTTTTGCATCTTCCCATTCCTTTTGCCAAACTGGCTCTTTGGTAGGAAGTCCTGCACGCATTGGGAAAGCTGTTTTCCCAAGGTTAAGGGTATCTTTGAGTTTCATGGTATCTCCTTTATAAATATTAACAAATTAAAAACCACGACTTCCAAAAAGGACGAAAATCGTGGTACCACCTTTGTTCGAAAAAAGACAGGGTCTCTTTTCCTCTTTTCCCGTAACGTGGGGAACGTCCAGTCTTACTGTTTTCAGACTGGATTCGTTGAGAGGATAATCTAACGACTAGGGATTGCAGGGCTCACACCATCTCCCGCTCGCTGAAAATATAGTTGGTTAGATTTTGTTCTCACATTTACTTTTATAGGATAAGAACAGATTCTTTGTTTGCGTCTTCCTCAGTTGCTGCAGTAGTTTCTACGTCAACTGACTCTTTATGTTGTTCACTTTCATCTGTCTGTTGATTTTGTTGAGCTTCAAACTCAGCTAATTCTTTATTTCCAGCCTCGATGCGAGCTTGCAACTCAGCAACCTCTTCTGGTGTGAATTGACGAGTCATATCAATAGGCTCTTCCTCAGGTTGTGAAGGAATAGTTTCACCAAGAACTTCACCCACCACTTCTTTAAAGGCTTCATCGCTTGTTTGAAGATACGTTGCTGTTGGGCGAAGAATGTCTTCCCAATCTGATGACTCAACAATAGCCAATTGACTTTCAATCGTAGACTTGAGGCGTTGATGGAATACACGACTCTTGTTCTTCAACTCTTCTGTCTCAACAGCCACTTTCTTAGCGTTATCTGTTGCCTGACGGAGAATTTCATTTGCCTTGTATTTTGCTTCTTCAAGCAAACGCTGAGCGTCTTGTTCAGCTTGTTGAATAATATTGTTTGAACGTTCTTGAGCAGCCTGTTTGACACGCTCCGCAGTATCTTGAGCAATCAAAACTGACTGACTCAAGGAATCTTTCATCTCATCAAAGTAAGACAAACGTTCTTCCAAACTCTTGATGCGTGTCTCTTTATCATGATTGCTACGAACCAAATCTTCATAGTCACGAACAACGATATCAAGAAATTCATCTACTTCTTCTGGGTCAAAACCTCTAAATCTTGTACCAAAGGTTTTATCTTTAATTTCTAACGATGTAATTGGCATACTTTTCCTCACTTACTTAATAATAATTGAATGCTTAATTTTATCTTGTCTTTTTTTGTCTGTCCATTGTCTTTGACAACTTTTAGACGGCCAAACTTTCTCACACTGATCAAATCTCCAACGGCAACCTGGTAATCAGATTTTTCAACCAGATGATAGTTTACTTGGACAGATTTTTTCTCAATCAGTTGACTAGTTTGATTTCTAGATAATTTCAAGGCACTTGATAAGAGGGCATCCAATCGGAAACTCGAAACTAAAATTTCTCGTTCTCTAAAGTCAATTTTAGATATAATCCTATCGGTAAAAGGACGTTCCTCCAGCGATACAGGAAGTCTGCCAATCTTTCTTATTCCATCCTGAAAAAGAGGAATAAAATCACGATTGACAAAAATCTGTGCTCTCTTTTCATCTACCAAGATATCACCAAATAATTTACGGTCAATTCCTAGCTGGTTGATGATTGTTCCCAATATTTTTCCATGTCTCAGCTGTTCAAACTTACTCGGATAGCAAATTTCCAACAAGGCCATTTCAAAATCTGATATTTCCGGTTCAAAGTAATCTGGATAGAGAAGAACACGAACCGACTCCGTCGGAAGAAAATCACCACTACTTTGGCAACCCAGTCCATATGTCCCAGCAAGCACCCTTAAAATCTGTTCCTGATGGGGATTGATAAAAGGAGTAAGCACCGGTACATATGTATCTTCTACCCGCTTGATCCACTCTACTCCCTTGTCAATAAAGGGAATATCATCTTGGGAAAAATGCTGATAAATAGCTCGATTTACTGTCATAGTAATAGTACTAGTCGTGTTAAGATATTTCCAAGAAACTGGATTAGAATCAGCGCGACCCAAACCGTAAAATCAAGACCAGCAAATTGTAAATTGAGCTTACGAAGTGGCTCAATAACTGGACGAGCAAGTCTGATAACTAGGCGACCTAGCTGGCTTTCATAGGCATTTGGAAACCATGAAAGAAGAGCAAATGCAACGAGAATGATGGAGTAAATACTAACTGCATTCTGAATTAAACGGATTAAGAAAATCATTATCTTGCTCTATTTCGTTTAATATCAAAGCCGAACTCAGCGCTTTGTGATTCATCTGGAAGTTTGATATCTTCAATATTCACGATAACGTTGACAGGCGTCAATAGATACATCGTACTCGCAACTTTTTTCATATTTCCAGCCAAGACGTGACGAGCTCCATCCAAGTAATCAAGGCAGCGACGCGCTTGTACTTCTGTCATGTATTGGAAATCAATCAAAATACTTTCATTTCCAGTTAACAAATCAACAATCTCAGTTGCATCCTCATACTTTCTTGGATAACGAACATCAATCGTCACTTTCTCATCTGAGTGATGGTTTTGCTTTGCCAACTCTTGTTGACGAGCATGGAGGCGAGTAATATTCGCATCTTTTACTGATCCCGGCTGAGCAGATGCTGGTAATTCTTTAGATGATGAGATGGTTGGACTAACAGTGTCCTCTTGTTGAATCTGATAGTTCGTCACGTCTTCTCCATCTTCTGTAAAATAATCTATAAATTTATCGAATCTATCTTTTAAAGACATAGCTCTCTCCTATTTAAAAAATGCTGTACCGATTCGAACAAAGGTTGAGCCGAACTGAATCGCTTCTTTAAAATCACGACTCATTCCCATACTTAGCTCTGTCATCGGCATATTAGGGATTTGTTTTTCTCTAATTTCTGCTTGCAGAGCCTGCGTATCCTTGAAAATTTCTTTCAATTCATCACTGTCTGCCTCAAAAGGAGCCATGGTCATTAAACCAACATACTCAATCTGATCTAACTTAGCCAATTCTGGCAAAAGTTCTAGCAATTCTTCTTTTGAAAACCCATGCTTGCTTTCTTCCCCAGAAATATTAACCTGCAAGAAACACTTGATAACATGATCTGTTCTCTTTTGAATTTCCTGGGCTAATTTTAGAGAGTCTAAAGCATGAAAGTAATCCACATATGGGATTACTTCTTTTACTTTCCGTCTCTGTAGTGTTCCTATTAAATGCCAAGTGACTGGGTAATCTTTCAAGGCCTGATATTTTTCTAAAAATTTATCAACCCGATTTTCACCGATATGATGGATGCCAAGCGGAAGCAAAGCTTCCGCTGTTTGTACATCTACATATTTTGTCACTGCGATTACTGAAACAGCATCTAGATTACGGTTGGCTTTTTGACTAGCATCAGCAATTTGCTGAAAAACTAATTCAGTATTTTTTTTCAAATTCATTGATTAACGATTTTTGAAGAATGGAGGTGTATCCAATTCATCCTCATCTTGTGAAACTGGTGTTTCAAAGCGTTCAACTGGTGAAACAACGGGATCTGTTTGGCGAACAATTGACTCACGGCGCAAGTCCCAATCTCCAAAAGCAGATGCTTGGTTGGTTTCAAAGCGACGCGGACTTGATTTAGGCAGTTCTGCTGTCTCTTCCAAGTCGAATTGACGGTCAAATGTGTGTGCTTGTGGAGTTTTAGTTGATGGTCGACCAACTGGTTGGTTGGTAGCAGACCCGACTACTTTTTCTAGTCGTTCTTGACGAACACCTGTCGCTACAACAGTCACACGGATTTCATCCTTCATGCTTTCGTCGATAGATGTTCCAAGCCAGATGTTTACACCTTTACCAGCTGCTTGGTTGACGATTTCTGAAGCTTCTTCTGCTTCAATCAAAGTTAAATCAAGACCACCAGTAACGTTGACAATCACATCCTCTGCACCATCAATAGTTGTTTCAAGAAGTGGAGAGTAAATCGCTTTGCGAGCCGCTTCAACAACGCGCTCTTCACCACTACCAATACCGATACCCATAAGGGCATTCCCTTTGTTTGCCATTACAGTCTTCACGTCAGCAAAGTCAAGGTTAATCAATCCTGGGTTCGTGATCAAGTCAGTGATCCCTTGAACACCTTGACGAAGAACGTTATCTGCTTCACTAAGAGCTTCAAGAAGGGGTGTTTTCTTGTCAACAATTTCAAGCAAGTTGTTGTTAGAGATAATCAACAAAGTATCAACATGCTCGCGAAGTTCATTGATTCCTTCTACAGCGTACTGACCGCGTTTGCTTCCTTCAAATCCGAAAGGACGTGTCACAACACCAACTGTAAGAGCACCAAGATCTTTAGCGATACGTGCAATAACAGGGGCAGCACCTGTACCAGATCCACCACCCATACCAGCAGTGATGAAGACCATGTCTGCACCGCTGATTGCTTCCGTCAAAGCTTCTTCGCTTTCCTCTGCAGCTTTACGTCCAACTTCTGGACGACCTCCAGCACCCAAACCACGAGTCAATTTTGGACCAAGTTGGATAACGGTTTCTGCTTTCGTACTGCTAAGTGCTTGTACATCAGTGTTGGCTGCGATAAATTCTACACCAGCAACACCTTCGTCAACCATGCGGTTGATGGCGTTACCACCACCACCACCGACACCAATTACCTTAATAACTGCGCCTTGAGCTGCTGCTGTATCAAATGAAAATGTCATAATTTCTTATCCTCTTTTATTCATCAAACATGCTTCCGATTAAACCACGGAAACGTTCTGTTAGCTTCGGTTTACTTTGAGAACTTGCTTGGAATTCTTCCTTGGGAGCAACTGGAGCTTCCTGTACAGTTTCAACTGGAGTTGTCTGTGTTGGGCTTGGTTGCGCCACAGGATTCAAACGTTGATTTGGAATGCCAAAGTTAATTGGTTTTTGACGAAGGAATTCATCTCCTTTAACTGCTTTTTGAGCAAGAAGATTGACTTCAGTCAATTTACCAGCAAACTCAGATAAACTAATTACGTGAGCAAATGCAGGGTTGCGAATTCCAACTTGATTTGGTACATAGAGTTTTACTCGAACACCAAATACTTCTTGGGCTAATTCAACAACGCCCGGCAAAATTGCATTTCCACCGATAAGGACGATACCTCCTGGCAAATCCAACAAGTGTCTTCTTTCCAACTCTTGTTTGATTTGGTCAAAGATATGTTTGATACGTGCTGAAATAATTTCTGCCAAGTAGCTTTCTGTCACTTCAACAGGTTCTACTTCGCCAATTACTTCAACTTGGAAAGTTTCATTACTTGCAAGTGGAACGTAAGCTTCACCATAGTTCAGTTTCAAACTTTCTGCAATCTTTTGAGATGTTTTCAAGACTTTAGAAATGTCTTTTGTAACGTAATCTCCACCTTCTTGGTAGATGTTAGTGAATTGCAATTCTTGGTTGCGGATAGTCGCTACAGTAGTCTGACCTCCACCCATGTCAATGACAGTCGCACCAAATTCACGTTCTCCTTCGTTGAGAACTGAATTCACAATCGCCAAAGGTGAAATAATCACATTATCAACCTGGATACCTACACGTTCGACCGTCTTGCGAAGATTGTGTAGAATCGTACGAGGACCTGTGTAAAGCAGACCACGCATTTCCAAACGGACACCCATCATACCACGAGGATCACGGATTCCTTGGAAACCATCCACGATGAATTCTTCTGGAATAAAGGTAATCACTTCACGATCAGGAGTCATGCTCTTTGTCAAAGCTGATTTAACAACATCTTCAACATCCTGATCTGTGATTTCTTTTGTATCTGATGTTACAGGAATCATTCCTTGTGTTGGTTCGACCTGCAGAAGATTTGCTGGAAGACCAACGTTGACAGACTTGATAGAAATGCCCGCTTTCTCTTCTGCCTGTGTGATTGCGGATTTGATTGCTGAAGCAGCTGCCTCAATATCAACAATAATTCCGTCTTTTACACCTTTACTTTTGGCATTACTAACACCAATTACATTTACTTCGCCATCTCTATGCTCAGCAACTAACACCTTAATGGAGCTAGTTCCGATATCTAAGCCTGTAAAAAAACCATCTCTAGTCATTACATCGCATCCTCTCTATCTTCCAAGTTTCTCACTTCTATTTAATAACTATGTTTGGGCATAGCTATTCAAAGAATATTATAACACAAAAAAACTAATCATGCTTAGTTTTTCGTAAATTTCCTGCATGTTTTTTGAGAAAATATTAGAAAATTTTTCTTCTGGAAAAAGTTTTTGATGTTCTTGTCAACAATTCGATAATATTTATAACCCATCAAAAAAAGAAGGTCTTTTTAGACCTTCTCTTGAATAAATTCTTCCGATTTTTGCTGTAAAAAAATCTCTAGCAATTTTGCTGTTACGCAAATTGCTATCACGATAACGCTCGAAACAATAAGGTAATTCAAAAGTTGTCCGTGATTTCCAACAAGTGGCGGTCTCGTTAAGAAACCATAATCCCCACTGACAACTAAATTAACAACCCATATCAAAGCGTTTAGAGTGAAGGTAATCACCGCTACATTCTTGAAGCTGAGCAGGGAAGCTTCATAGTTTTTAAACAAGTATAAGAGGGCATTTCCCAAAAGTGCCACATGTCCGATAATGAAGGACAGGATGGTCACGTGTGGAAACGGATAAGGATCAAATAGTGGATACGCCAGAGCTGCTGTTGCTCCAAAGACTCCTAGAAGGGCAAAGTATTGCTTGTACTTAGAGGTTCCCGGGATCAGGAGCAAGACAAACATGGCAACACGGCAATGATAGAAGGGTAAACTTTCTGACAGGGGCAGATGGTTTCCCCAATACCAGCCATACAGAACAATCAGTTGAACAGATTGAAGAATCTGAATAAATCGTTGGTAAGCCACTTTGTCGCGAAAACGATAAGAAGCGTAGAAAGTAAAGGCCAGTAAACATAACAAACCAATATACCAGTGGAGTTCAAACTGGGGCGGTTCTGATATCTGCGTGGTAAATAATTTATCCCACAAATTCATATTCTATTCCTCGTTCATCTAGCTAGAGGCAGTAAAAAATTCACTTTCTCCAGCTTTTAAATTTTTTGAAAAAACTTGATTCTATGCTATTCATAGAACACTTGCGTCTTAAATTCGCAACCTATTATATCATTTGTATTGCAGAAATGCACTTTACAGACACCCTTTTTTGATTTGTCGACTTCTCTAGCACAAACTAATCGACATATTGGTCTCTTTGTCCTTTATAAACTTGCCAAAGAATCTCCATTTGCTCCTTGGTGATGCGTTTTTCAGATAAGACTGGCAATTGGTCAATGGCAAAAAATTGAAGCTCAGCAATTTCTTGATTCTCTTGAAATTGTCCATCAAGAAGTTGGCATTCAAAGACAAACTTTGCATATTGTTTGCTCTGTAGTTGGAAACGATTGGTGTCAAAAACTGCAAGTAACCTTTCAGCTTTTGCTGTAAAGCCGGTTTCTTCTTCAATTTCTTTGAGAATATTTTCGGTTGGAGAGTAGCCGACTTCACCAAATCCACCTGGCAAAGCCCAACTATCCTCTCCTTTTCCTCTAACTAAACATACTTTTTCATCCTCAACAATCCAAGCACGGACGTCCATCAGAGGAGTTGCATAAGCGGAAGTTGGTTTCAAGACTTCTGCCACTTCTTCTGTATCGAGGTCTGATACCTGATTCAACATTTCAGATAACAGGCTTCGCAAGTCCTCGTAGCGCTCACGGTCAAAAGGATCTTTTGTAAAGGTTAATCCAGTATCCGTAATAGCTAACATTCTTTGAAGATACTTGGCAAAATCATTTGCATTCATTTTCTAAACTTTCTACCAACTTGGCTAGATTCATGGAGTTCGAGCCTTTGAGCAAAATTTGGTCATTGGCACCGAGGCTTTCCTTAACCTGCTTGACTAGGTCTTCAAATTGATCTTCGCTCGCAGTTTTCTTAAAGTAGAATACATGACCGATTGGGAACATTTGACTAGCTAGTTGTGCCAATTCGGCAATGTCTTCTCCGTAGAAAATAACGGTATCCAGCACATCTGGCGAGAGGCTCAAAATCATCTGATTATGGAGTTGGACAGACTGGTCGCCGAGTTCCTTCATGTCTGCTAGAACAGCAATTTTCTTGCCACCTTCATTGGCTGGAATAGCCGAAAAAGTCTCTAAAATCAGCTTCATCGCGGTTGGATTGGCATTGTATACGTCAGACAGAATATCTGCTCCATTGGCTGCTTTCTTCCACTCGGTGCGGTTACGCGTCAATTCTAGGTTCTGGAAGGCCTGACGAATTTGCTCCTCTGATACTCCTTCTTGTAGAGCTACATAAGCAGCAATCATAGCATTGGTGGCATTGTACTTACCTGTCACTGGCAAATCGAGGGTTTGTCCCAAGAAATTAGCTTTAAATGTCAGACTATCCTTGCGCTCAACCAAGTCTGTAATTTCCAGCTCTGCTCCTTGACCAAAACGAACCACCTTTTTATCAGTAGGCAAGTAGTCCTCTACAATAGGGTCAGCTGGTACCAAGAGCAAAGAACCTGGTACCATACCATCAGCAATTTGCATTTTCCCTTTAGCAATTTCCGAACGGTCTTTGAAAAAAGCCAAATGAGCTTCTCCAACCAAGGTCACGATGGCTGTTTTTGGATGGGCCAATTCAGACAAGAGATGGATATCCCCCAAGTGATCCTGTCCCATCTCCAAGACCAACTTTTCTGTTCCCTCAGGCATATGGAGAACCGTGTAGGGAAGGCCAATCTCATTATTGTAGTTGCCTTGGGTTTTGTAGGTTTTGTAGGTTGTTGATAGTAAATGTGCCAACATATCCTTGGTCGTTGTCTTGCCATTTGAACCCGTAACGGCTAAGACATCAACAGCCGTTTTTTCAAGATAGTAGGCTGCGAGGGTTTGAAAGGCAGTCAAAACGTCGTCTACTAGAATGTAGGGATGATTTGCAACCTCTTTCTCAGACAAGGTTACTACTGCACCATTTTCAAAAGCTGTTTCGATAAAGTCATGACCGTCACGCGCTCCTTTAAGTGGAACAAATAAATCTCCAGCAGTGATTAAACGACTGTCAAACTCAGCTTTTTCTAACTGAGAATCCGCAAAAAGACTAACATCATTTTTAGCTCTAACAGCTTGGGCCACTTCGTGGATCGTTAATTTCATTTCTACTCCTTTAAAAAGGGTTGAAGTCCGAGAACTCTAATCACCTACAGTGACGATTCTGGCTTCTACCCTCTCTTTCATTTTTATAGCAAATGCGCTTCGTGCTTGTTAAAGCTCTCCTTGGCAAGGCCAACCAAACGCTCGATTAGTTCTGGGTAGCTGATGCCCATATTGTCCCAAAGTAGTGGGTACATAGACCACTGGGTAAAACCTGGCATGGTATTGAGCTCGTTTAGGAAAACCTCGCCCTTATCTGTATAGAAGAAATCACAACGAGACAGACCGAGACCACCGATCGCACGGAAGGCAGTTTCTGCATTTCGACGCATGATAGCTACCACATCATCACTGATTTTAGCTGGGATGTCCATGGTAATCTTGTTATCGATATATTTGGCATCATAGTCATAAAAGGCAACATCCTTGACCACTTCACCTGGCAAAGTGCTCTTGACATCGTAGTTCCCCAAGAGACCAACCTCGATTTCACGGGCATTCACTCCTTGCTCAACCAAGACACGGCTGTCATATTGGAAGGCGAGTTCCAAGGCTTGACGGAGTTCCTCTTGGTTTTCAGACTTAGAAATACCAACACTTGAACCCATATTTGACGGTTTCGTGAAGACTGGATAAGTTAATTTTTCTTCCACTTCAGCGATTTTAGAAGTCACATCATCACCTTCGACGATGGCCACATAAGGAACTTGAGCAATTCCGACAGATTCTAAAACTCGCTTGGTGGTAATTTTGTCCATGGCAAGGCTGGATGACAAGATATTACAGCCGACATAAGGCATTTTCAAAACTTCAAGGAATCCTTGAACAGAACCATCTTCTCCCATCGGGCCATGAAGGACTGGAAGGACTACTGCACCTTCTTCGTAGATGGCACTTGGCGCTATTTTCTTGTCCAAGTCAATAGTCGTATTGGTCATGAGACGATCCTCTTGACCTGGAGTCTGGCTAAATTCTTGCGTTTTGATAAAGTCACCTGACTGGCTGATAAAGAAAGTCTTGACTGTGAAACGGTCGTAGTTGACCGCACGCATGACACTTTCAGCTGACAATACAGACACTTCACGTTCTGCACTGCGTCCGCCGTATAAAAGAATAATCGTTTGTTTCATATTACTTGTCCTAATTCTAATAGAATATCCGTTCTTTAGTATATCATATTTGCTTCTTTTTTAAAACTTGAAGCTAATATTGATCTTCAAAAAAACATAAAGAGAGACCGATAAAAAAAGTCGGTCTCCTTGGTTTTTACTAAATGAATTGAATTCGTAAATTTGTCCAAACTTACAACTCTGTCCGATTTTCAATGGCTCGTAAGAGTGTGACCTCATCCGCATACTCGATATCTGCTCCCACGGCTAGACCTCGTGCTAGGCGAGTGACTTTGATACCAGCTGGCTTGAGCAAACGAGAGAGATACATAGATGTCGCTTCTCCATCTGCTGTCGCATTGGTTGCCACGATCACCTCTGAAACCTCACTATCCATGAGACGGGTCATGAGGCTCTTGAGATTGATATCGTCTGGGCTGATGCCATTCATGGGAGAAATGAGTCCATGCAAGACGTGATAGAGTCCGTGGTATTCTTGGATATTTTCCATAGCAGCCACATCGCGACTATCCTCTAGCACCAAGATGGTTGTCTGGTCTCGAGTCGGATCTGTGCAGATAGAGCAGGGATCATCATCCGTCAAGCGACCACAGATGGAACAATAGGTCAATTCCCGCTTGGCAGATAGAAGGTTTTTGGCAAATTCATTGACATCGTCATCAGACATTCCAATGGTATAGAAGGCGAGACGAGTAGCCGTTTTGATCCCGATACCTGGAAGCTTGGAATAGCTATCAATTAACTTGGCAATAGGTGTTGGATACAGCATAAGTTCCTTTCTAATTCATTGGATGGTGTTGATTATAAAGA
This sequence comes from Streptococcus halitosis, assembly GCF_023147855.1. Lineage (GTDB taxonomy): Bacteria > Bacillota > Bacilli > Lactobacillales > Streptococcaceae > Streptococcus > Streptococcus halitosis_B. The sequence goes on along the minus strand of NZ_JAHXOP010000003.1, from coordinate 114,947 downwards.
TTGATGATATCACGCGCAATTGAAGGTCCAACACCATTTGTTAGGTTGGTGTTGTGAGGGAAGACGACTGCGACCGCTATTTGAGGATTATCGGTTGGTGCATAAGCAACTGCGTTGGTATTATTGGCCTTTTGACCGCCATTGACATAACTTTCGGCAGTACCTGTCTTCCCACTGATGGAAACGGCTGCGCCATTTGAAAAGGCACGACCAGTTGTCAGAGCGCTCGTTCCATGCGAAACTTGATAGAAACCTTGCTGCAAGATAGCCATATCTGATTCTGAAATATTGATCTTGTTTAGTTCCTTAGTGGCTGTTTCTTGAACCAGACTACCTAAGCCACCTTGGTCATTGTTTCCATAAACTCCTTCAACGATGTGGGGGGCAATCCGAACACCGTTGTTGGCAATAGTTCCAACGTACTGGGCCAATTGCATTGGGGTGTAGTTATCAAACTGACCAAAGGCATTGGTAATGTAATTAGCAAAATTATACTCTTTTGGTATAAAACCAGTTGACTCATCTGGGAGGTCAATCCCTGTTGAAGCTCCGAGTCCGTATTCCCCAAAGGTTGATCGCAATTTGCCCATTGCAGTCTCTAACTGTCCCGTTGCGGCCACCATGTTTGGTGTGTAGGTCTGTCCCATGATTCCTAGCGCGGTTTGAACCATATAGGCATTAGAAGAGTATTCTAGAGCCTCAACTGCTGTGATAGGGAAAGAGCCATAGGACAAGGTGTACCATGAATTGATGGGGGCCGAACCTTGGAAAACAATCGGTTGGTCTGTCAAGGTTTGATTGCCTGACAAGACTCCATTTTCCCAACCAGAGCTGATGGTCGCTGCCTTAACAACAGATCCTGGCACAAAGACGTTGGTTATCGTTCCAAGCGAATCTGAACTTAATTTACCGGATTCGACATCATGCTTGACACCTGACATCGCCAAAACTGCTCCGGTTTTAGGATTAAGAGCTACAGCGTAGACTCCTTCAGAGTATTTGGCTCCACCATTGCCCAACTCTGAGTTGAAGTAACTCTTGAGTAGGTCATCCACACCATCCTGGAAAGCTAGATCAATCGTTAACTTGATATTGTTTCCTTTGCTTCCTTCTTCGACATTTTCCACACTTTCCATATTTCCGTGTTTGTCGAGATGGATTTCTTTGACGGAGCGTTTGCCTTGAAGAACATCTTCATATTGCTTTTCAAGATAGGAAGTTCCCACTCGGTCATTGAGAGAATACCCTTTTTTGAGATAAGCATCAACTTCCTCAGCTGGAAGTCCTGACTTTTCATTTGAAACGCTACCGACGATTGTCGATAAAGATGTATCCAGTACTTTACGATCCCATGAGGTTGAAATGCTGATACCTGGTAATTCCTTGGACGCTGATGCAACGAGAGCAACTTGGGTATCATCTAAGGCATCCGTAGAAATGGTTCCCGTTGCAAAATTTTCAACAGCATTGAGCTGACTAAAGAGATAGATTTCCTTTTTCTGGTCATCTGTATAATTAAGCTGACTCACGTCAATGCTTTCAACCGCATTATTGTAAAGTGTCGCTTCCGATAAGCGGTTCCCATCTGAATCCAGGCGTTTATCACTTGGCAAGGATTCGACTGTTTTTTTGTAAATATCCTGGTCCGCCAAGTAGTAGTCTGCAATCTGTCGATCTGTCAGATCAGGGGAGGTTACATTCACATATGTGAGAAGTTTCTTGGCTGTCTCCTTCAATTCAGTTGCAGTCATTTTATTGTTTCGTGTGAAAGAAACAACCTGCTTGACAGTATTTTCTACCAAGGGTTTCCCTGCCGCATCATAGATCTGTCCACGAGCTGAACTGGTTGTTACCCTTGTTTGGCTGGCTGAAGCCAATTTTGTTTCATAAAAATCTTTATTGAGCACCTGCATGTATAACAAACGACCAATAATGGCCATAAAGAGCAGGATGACAATCGCAAATAATAAATTAAGCCGAATCGGAATCGAATGGCTATTAAATTTTCTCATACAACTAAGACTCTTTTCTAGAAAAATTCCCGATTTCCACCTTTATTTTCCCTAAAATAATAGAGTAAATAGGTGAATCTCAGTACATTTCATTGTACCATATTTTACGGAGAAACTCTTGGAAAAGTCGAAGCATTTTTTGACTTTTAATTGAAAATGCCTTTTTATTTGGTTATCCTATTTTCTATGATATAATGATAGTAATAGTTAGGAAAGCGTTAACCTTTAAGACTTTGACTCATAAAAAGGAGCCTCATGAACAAGCCAGATATCGCAACCATAATCGACCTCCATTTTGAAGAATTAACCGAGCTCGAGCAAGAAATCGCTCGCTATTTTTTACAAGCTGAAACGATCCAAGATGATCTCTCTTCTCAGCAAGTTACCCAGAAATTACATATCTCCCAAGCAGCCTTGACCCGCTTTGCCAAAAAGTGTGGTTTTACAGGCTACCGAGAGTTCGTCTTTCAATACCAGCATCAGGCTAGTAAACCGGATACTCATTCGCACAAACACAGTCCTTTGACCAAACGTGTTTTACGAAGCTACAGTATCATGCGAGAACAAACACAGGATTTGATTGACGAAGAACAACTGGAACGAGTTGCCCAATTAATCGATGACGCAGAACGAGTTTACTTTTTTGGGACGGGAAGTTCTGGTCTGATTGCCCGTGAGATGAAACTGCGCTTTATGCGTCTAGGTGTTGTCTGTGAAGCTTTGACCGATCAGGATGGCTTTGCTTGGACGACTAGTATCATGGATGAAAATTGTCTGGTACTTGGTTTTTCCCTATCAGGCACTACCCAATCCGTCCTCGATAGTTTGTTGGATGCCAAGGAAATGGGTGCCAAGACCATTCTCTTTACCAGCGCTCCAAACAAAAATAGTCAGGCTTACACTGAAACAGTCCTTGTGGCAAGCCACAGTCAATCTTCTTACATCCAGCGTATTTCCGCTCAACTCCCTATGCTCATTTTAATAGATTTGATTTATGCCTACTTTTTGGAAATCAATCGCGAGAGCAAAGAAAAAATCTTTAACAGCTATTGGGAAAACAAAAAACTCAATGGCTATCGTAGACAAAAACGCGTTAGAAAATCCTAGTTTGGTTCAACCAAACTAGGATTGTTTTGTTTTGAAATGATAATAGGCTCATAGGTAGTCTTTCCAATCTTTCTCTTTGTTCTAATGCCTTTTTTATCTGGGCTTTTCAGTTCTTCCTTAAATTCTCCTTTCCGTTTTTTGGATTTTTGACAACAAAAAAGGAAGTATCGGCTATTTGCTACTTTTACTTCCTCTTCAATGGTTTTATTTAATTGTTTCGCTTCTACAAACCGAGATTTGAATATATGAGTATAAAGATCTTATATTTTAATAATGACTCTAATTAAACCAGTGGATTAAATGTCTAATATTTCTAAAATCTCTCCATTTTTATATTTTAATTCTATTTTTTCAATCAGTTCTTTTCCTAAATGTTTACTAAAGGTGCTTAGTTCTGAAGAAATCTCAAAAATAATATCATGTTCAACATTATCTGGAATAAAATCTGAATTATAACTATCTTTATTTGACCAATAATTCCAATTTACATCCGTTCTTTCATAATAAACATAATTTTGTTTTCTTGTAACATATACTCTTTTATTAGTTAATTTTCTTCCGTCTTCAGATTTGAAAAAATCAGAATATAATTTCAAGCCTTCAAATTGCTTATATTCTCTGATTTTATTATTTGAAACGTTTAATTTTATTTCTTTATATTCCATAAATTACCTCCATATATTCAAAAATTGGACAAAAGTGAAAATCAAGGAACCCAAGGAAAACAAATTCTAATTTGTCAATTTCTTATCCATCCTATTATATCACTTTTTTCTTCTTGATTTAAGTTTTAGTATTTAGAAACAAAGTAGAGTGCTTGCACCGTCTTCTAAGGCTATCTCCTCTCATATATTTTTCGATGGTAGAAATTCTGCTCCTATCGTTCTTTTTTTGTAATTCTCTTTGTCTTTCCACTACTTTTCATATACTTGACAGTTTTTCTATCATCAAAAAAAGAATTAAGCAAAACATTTTTCACTCAACTAGTGATTAAAAGTTCTTCTTAATTCTATAGTTCCAAACTAGGATTGTTTTGTTTTGAAATGATAATAGGCTCCCAACATACCTGCTGTATTTTGGTGATGGGCAAATTCCAATCGTGTTTTTTCAGCTAGGCTTGGCACCAAGGCCGCCTTCAAGGCTGTGCGGATCTTCGGCTTGAGGATAGCCTCTTGCCCCATGATACCGCCACCGAGAATGACCACTTCTGGATTGGCAACGTAGCAAATATTTGCCAGACCTTTCCCAAGGTAGTCTACCATGCGGTCAATACCAGTCATACAAATCTTGTTTCCTTCAGTAGCTTCCTTGAAGATGCGTCGCCCATTCCACTGATCAACTGGATCTCCATGACCTGTTGCTACATACTCAACCAAGGCTGTCGTAGAAGCAAGATCCTGAAAAGCTCCATCCTGCATGTGCATGTAACCAACTTCGCAGGCCGAATTGCTAAATCCATGGAAGACTTTCCCATCCATAATCAAGCAACCACCGATACCGGTTCCAATGGTCAAGCAAAGAGTGACACTCGCTCCCTTACCTGAACCAGATACTGCCTCAGCCAGACCTGCACAGTTGACATCATTTTCAATCTCACAAGGAATAGTAAAACTCGTCTCGATTTCCTTCTTGAACTGGGTTCCTGCATAGTTGGGAATCTGAGGACCAGCATAGAAAATCTCACCCTTATCAGGATCCACCATTCCTGCAGAAGAAATGGCAACACCTGCTACTGGGCCTTTTTCTAAATAGCTGGCTACGATATCTTTTGTCTTTTGTAAGATATGAGGTCCACCCTTATGCGCCTCAGTTGGCATTTCATGCGATTCAACAAGTTGGCCTTCTTGGTCGATTAAACCATATTTGATATTAGTTCCACCGATATCAATTGCAACGTAGTGTGTCATAAATACCTCCTTATGGATTAGAGGAAGCGCTCCTTGGTTTCACGAATCAAGGCTGCAGCTGCTTCTACAACTGGGCGATCTTCTTCAGTTACTGGTGTCAATGGTGAACGGACAGAACCAATGTTCAAGCCTTCATTGATCTTCAAGACTTCCTTAATCACACCGTACATATTTCCATGTGCAGAAGTGAGTTTGCCAATGATTGCGTTGATAGCATATTGCAATTCACGCGCTGTTTCCAAGTCCTTGTCCGCAATCAACTGATTGAGTTTCAAGAAGAGTTCTGGCATAGCGCCATAAGTACCACCGATACCAGCCTTAGCACCCATGAGACGGCCACCTAGGAATTGTTCATCTGGGCCATTGAATACGATGTGGTCTTCTCCACCAAGGCTGACAAAAGTTTGGATATCTTGAACTGGCATAGAAGAGTTCTTAACACCGATAACACGAGGATTCTTCAACATTTCAGTGTAGAGACTTGGAGTCAAAGCAACACCTGCCAATTGAGGAATGTTATAAATCACGTAGTCTGTGTTTGGTGCTGCAGCACTAATGTCATTCCAGTATTTGGCAACTGAGTATTCTGGCAAGCGGAAGTAAATCGGTGGAATCGTTGCAATGGCATCTACTCCCAAACTTTCTGCGTGGCGAGCAAGTTCCATACTGTCTTTGGTATTGTTGCATGCAACATGGGCGATGATGGTCAATTTTCCTTTGGCAACTGCCATGACTTCTTCCAAAATCAACTTGCGGTCCTCTACGCTTTGGTAGATACATTCACCAGAAGAACCGTTGACATAGAGACCTTGAACTCCCTTATCAATGAAGTATTGAACCAAGGCACGCGTACGCTCTGGACTTACTTCTCCTTGATCATCATAACATGCGTAGAAGGCTGGAATGACACCTTCGTATTTTTTCAAATCTGACATAGATTTTCTCCTAAGATTTCTTTATTCTGCTGAAAGCAGTTCTATTTTTTACAAGTTTAGTATACACCTTGTGAAAATCGCTTTCAATATCTTGTATACACTTAGATTTTAGTTTCTACTTGTATTTTAGAAACTGTAACGATTGAAAGTAGTTTCAGAAACAAGCCATCCTACTGGTATTTGGCGAAGATTTTCTCCATCAATCCTGCTTGGAGAAAGACTAGCAAACCAAAACCAAAGAGGATAAAGGCTGACCCACCCAAAAGGAGAGTGAAGGCGGATAGATAAAGAACCATCACTATGAGAAAGAGAATGGCTAACATGAGGAAGAACCAAGGAAAGTTAAAACTTGCCAAGATAAGCCCCTTTTGCAGCACTTCTTTCCAAGACAGATCATAGCTGGCAGCGATGGGATAACTAGCCAGCATCACGAGAGTGAGGAAGATGAGAATCCCCAAACAAATAGCTTTCACAATCTGGAAAGGCAAAGCAGTCTGTCCCCAGAAGAGATAGAGGTCTAGAAGGCTTAATGACACAATGCCCAACTCTAACAGACCTAACTGAAGCCCCAGTTTCAGATTTTGCTTGAAGACTCTTAGATAGGTTCTGAAAACTGGAACTCTTCTGCTTCTCTTAATCTCAAACATGGTCTCGTAAAGGCTGATTTTCGCCACTCCAATCGTCACGATGGGCAAACAAGAGACGACAAAAAGAAGATTGACTGTCACAATATCCAAGACTTTCTCACTGAAACGCATGAGAAAATTATCTGTATCAAATGCTGCCTTGATAAGGCTTACTCCTTTTTGTGCCATGTTTGCTCCTCCTGATTCTTTTAATCAATCAAAATTTTAAAGAGATATTTGCGAACCTTTTCTTCCATACCCGCGTAGCCATTTGGCTGGTGTGGTTCTCCGGGGAAGAAAATCGCAAAATTGTGATAGCCCAACAAGAGTGGGTATTTTTCATGACAATGGACAAAGCCAATGTCGCTCGCTTCGTCGAATGCTACTGCTTCGTCTTTGATACGTGAACCGTAGCTTGAAAATTCGTGTCCTTCTACCAGCAAATGCAAGTCTGCATAGTTTTTATGATGCTCAAATTGATCATTTTCAGCTTGGTTGAGGACATTTTCCTGAACAACTAGAAAGACCTTGTCCCCGTCAATCTCATACTTACCGAGTTCGAAAGAATCCTTACGGTGCTGATAGAGATAGTCGATAGCCTTGTCTAGATTTGGATGGATTCCCTTGTAAAAGGCGATGTTTTTCAAATCGTCAAAAATCATACTGTTTCCTTCGTTTCTGATAGTTAACTAAAATCATAAATTAAGTTGATAAGTGTCTGACAAAACTTCACGAAGTAACTGCATACTCTCCATTTTGTAGACACTTATAACTCTATATTCTCTTATACTCAATGAAAATCGAAGAACAAACTAGGAAGCTAACCGCAGGCAATACTTAAGTATGGCAAGGTGATGCTGACGTAGTTTGAATTCGATTTTCGCAGAGTATTATCCTTTAACAGCTCCCATAGTAATCCCTTGAGTGAAGGATTTTTGGAAGACAAGGAAGACGGTTACGATTGGCACGGCTGCAAGAGCTGCACCCGCCATGATCAAACCATAGTTGGTTGCCATTTCGGCCTGCATGGTCGCAACCCCGAGTGAGATGGTCAAGTTTTGACGTGAAGTCAACATAACCAACTGCATAAAGTAGTCGTTCCAAGTATTGATGAAGGTAAAGATTGCAAGGGCTGCAAATCCTGGTTTCACGATAGGGAAGGCTACGCTCCAGAAGGTACGAATCTCACCACAACCGTCGATTTTAGCTGATTCAAGCAACTCTGTCGGGATATTTTCACTAAATTGTTTCATAAGGAAGACCCCAAATGGCCATCCAATCAAAGGCAAGATAACTGCCCAAAGAGTATCGTGAATTCCCATGAAGTTGACGATACGTACCAATGGTACAAGGACAACTTGTTTTGGAAGAGCCATGGCAGCGATAAAGACTGCAAAGAGAATGCGCTGACCATAGAAACGTTTTTTAGCCAAGACATAACCTGCTAGAGAAGAGGTTGCGCAGACTAGGAACATGGTTACCAGTGAAATAAATACAGAGTTCCACATCCACTGCATAGCAGGGTTTTGCACCATGAGTTGTTGGAAGTTTTCCATGGTTGGCATTTTAGGGAACCACTGTGGCGGAATCATAATGGTATCAGGCTGTGATTTGAAGGCTCCTGTCAAGATCCAGTAGAATGGAAAGATGAACAGTACGGTCAACAAGAGCAAGATAATCGTTGAAATAACAGTGAAAGCTGTTAAAGGTTTCTTTTGTGTAGGTTGCATAACTGTCTCCTTTCTTTAGTATTCTACGTCGTTTCCGAGGATCTTGAATTGAGCAAAGCTGACAATGGCAATCATCACTGCCAAGAAGACACCGATGGTATTGGCATAGCCGTATTCTGTCAATTGGAAGGCTTTTTCGTAAAGATAGTACATGAGTGTACTTGTTGAATAGTTTGGACCACCAGAAGTCAACAACTGAATCAAGGCGAAACATTGGAATGAGTTGATAGTCGTAATAATCGCGATGTAAAGAGTTGTTGGAAGAAGGCTAGGCCATTTGATCTTCCAGAAGACTTGAAACTCAGTCGCACCGTCTACACGCGCTGCTTCAACAAGTGAGTTGTCAATATTCCCCATGGCGGCGATATAAAGAATAATCGGTTGACCAACAGATGTTGTCAAAAGGATGATCATAATCGCTAGCAAAGCCCAGTTTTTGTCACCCAGCCAAGAAATATTTTGGCTGATGATATGGCTTGACTTAAGGACAAAGTTTAGAATCCCTGATAGTGGGTCATAGATCCATTTCCATACAACCGTTACGGCAACACTACCTGTAACTACAGGAAGGAAGAAGACGAAACGATAGAAAGAACGGGCAATGGCATTTTGATGATAGGTTTGAGATGCTACAAAGAGCGAGAAGAGAACCACAATCGGAACAGATCCAATAACCAGGATAACGGTATTGATCAAAGACTTCACAAAGACAGGATCTTTAAACATGCGAATGTAGTTGTCCAAGCCCACAAACTCAAATTTAGTCATGGAGTAGTTAAAGAAACTTGTAATGAATCCCATAATCATAGGAGCCAAGACAAAGATGACAAAGAAGAATAACACTGGTGCTAGGAAAGCGTAGGAAATCACTGTTTCCCGCATACGAATTTTATTGACTTTCACAGTCGGCACCTCTCTTTCAAATAGAATAGTTTTTGATTTTCTTGAACTGTTTTAAAACCAAAATGAAATTTTTTAAGATTCGCTTATGTAAGAACTTCATTTTAATTTCGTGACAGTTCCTACCATTTCAAACAAAAGTCCCCCTTTTCTTACACCATAGTGCACAGGGAAAAGGGGGGAATCAATCTGACTTAGTGCTTATTGTTTTGTAGCTTTTTTGATTGTTTCGTTAGCTTTTTCAGTGAAGGCTTTCAAAGCATCCGCTGGTTTTTCGTCACCATTTGATACAGATTGCAACATTGGGAACCAAAGTGTTCTCATTTCAGCAAATCCATCGATAGTGTTGTAGTATGGTGAGTAGTATTTAGTCCAGCTGCTGATTGTTTCCATACGTTTGTCATCATAAAGTTTGCCAAATGATGTACGAACTGGGAAGGCACCTGTACGAACAACGTCTTTAGGACCCCATTCTTTGTCATCTGCGATGAATTGAACGAATTTCTTAGCAGCAGCGATTTTCTTATCGTCTTTGTTGTTAAACACTGCAAATCCGTTTACAAGGTATTCAAGAGATGGTTTACCAGAGTCTGATGGGAATGGTACTTCTACCACGTCTACCTTACTTGCTTCCAAGAGTTTCGCTTGGATACCGTTTTGAGCTGGTGCCCAAAGGATTGTATATGAAGTTTGACCGTTCGCAAAGTTTTGGATATCTGCTCCACCGTCAAATTGTGAACCATTGTTCAACAAACCGTCCTTGATCCAGCTAGCAGCTTTTTCAAGACCTTTGACGAATTTAGGATCGTCTGTTGTATATTTTGTTACATCTTTATCTGTTACAGAACCGCCATAAAGGTTTGCGATGAAGGCACGTGTTCCTTGGTCTCCCCCTTGACCAGAACTGAACAATGAACCTGGAGTGTATCCCTTTTCTTTAAGCGCTTTCAAAACTTTTTCAAAGTCATCAGTTGTCCAACCTTCTTTTACAAGGTTTGCAACTCCTGCATCTTCCAACATTTTCTTGTTCATAGCCATATAGAATGGAGCAGAACTGATTGGATACATGTAAGCTTTGTCACCAGCCTTACTTGCTTGTACGATGTTTTCATTATTGACATCTTTGACGAATTCGTCTGTGAAGAGGTCGTTCAACTCAGCCAATTTACCATTTTTACCGTATTGGATGATACGTCCTGGTGCGTCAAAGAGTACGTCTGGCGCTGTTCCTGCTTCGATGGCTGTTGTGATTTTTTCAGGACCTGACTTGAAGTCGATGGTTTCCAATTTCACTTTTACATCTGGATTTGCTTTTTCAAAAGCTTCGATGATTGATTTTTCATAGGTTCCAACACCGTCACCCGTTTTTTCTTGTGTGAAGACTGGGAATGCCCACCAAGTGATTTCTGTTTTTCCGCTATCGCTACCAGAATTTCCAGCATCTTTACTTCCACCAGAGTTACCACAAGCTGCAAGGCCAAGAATCGCAGCACCCGCAAGTACTGTACAAGCTAGTTTTCTAAATTTCATTTGTATTCTCCTAATTGATAAGCGTATCCATATTGGATAATGAGCAAGTTTATATTTGTATACGTTTTCATTTTATCCGACGCATCGACCACTCTCCTCTTTTTTGAGATTGTGTTATTTAAGACCGGCAACAAAGCGTTCCGTAATCTCTTTTGGTCTAGTAATCGCTCCACCAACAACGATACCTCGCACTCCATATTCAAGGATTTGCTTGGCTTGTTCTGGTGTATGAATTTTCCCTTCAGCGATGACATCCACACCTGCTTCACACAGTTTTTTGATCAGTTCAAAGTCTGGGCCATCTACCTTAGGACTATAAGAGGTATAACCTGATAGGGTTGTTCCAACAAAATCAACACCTGCCTCAACTGCTGCTATTCCTTCTTCAAACGTGCTGGTATCAGCCATTAAGAGTTGATGCGGATATTTTTCTTTGACTTGTCGGATAAAGTCTTGGATTTCCAAACCGTCGTAACGTTCACGTTTGGTACAATCCAGAGCAATGACCTCAATGTCGAGTTCAGCCAGTTCATCCACTTCTCTCATCGTAGCTGTAATGAAAGGCTCCTGTGGCGGATAGTCACGTTTGATAATCCCGATAATCGGGAGTTTCGTAACCTCCTTGATCTCCTTGATATCGCGAACACTGTTTGCTCGGATACCGACTGCTCCACCTTGCTCAGCCGCTTTGACTAGCAAGGGAATGACTCCTCCCGCTTCTGTATAAAGCGGTTCGTGAGGAAGTGCCTGGCAAGAGACAATGATTCCATCTTTGATTTGTTCAATCAAGGCTTCTTTGCTGATCTGTGGCATCCTCTTTCCTCCCTTTCTTGTTCTTATGGGCTTATTATATATTATTTGTTAAGCGCTTTCAATAGCTTGTGATAGAATAGATTTCAGTTTCAAAAGTATTTTATAGAACAGCCGTTCCTGAAAGTAGTTTCAGGCCTCTTATGATTTCGAATCAACCTGAATGTCATCAAAAAAGATAGCAGGCTTGAAAGCCTGCTATCTCTTCTGAAACTTACTCAAAAAGCTCTTGCTTATTATTCTTTTCTCTTCTTTCCAAATGCAAAAAGTGATAAGAGGACGCCCGCAAGGCCAAGGGAAATTAGTGAGCTGGTTTCCTTGCTTCCCGTATTTGGAAGTTCATCTTGTTTAGCTGCTGGCGCTTGATAGGTCACATCTTGGCCTAGAGACAGTTTGTTGTCTGCAGCTGCCAATACTATATTGGTGTCTCCCTTGTACTCTGGCACTTCATGGACTGCTGCCTCAGCGCCATTGACTCCACCCTTATACTCTGGCAGGTCATTTGAAGCTGCCAAGACAAAGTTAGCACCTCCGCTATATTCTGGAACCTCGTTTGAGGCTGCTTGAACTGCATTCACTCCTCCTTTAAACTCAGGAATCTCATGGACTGCTGCCTCAACTGCATTGACACCACCTGTGAATTCTGTTTTTGCTACCGTTGGAGCCGGTTCTTCACCTACCGTTGCCAATGGACCGGTGTACTCTGGTACCTCTGCCACAGCCGCTCCTTCTGCATTTACACCACCTGTGAATTCCGGTTTTTCTACTGTTGGAGCTGGTTCTTCACCTGCTGTTGCCAATGGTCCAGTGTACTCTGGTACCTCTGCCACAGCCGCTTCTTCTGCATTTACACCACCTGTGAACTCTGGAACCTCACGGATAGCAGCTTCACTGCCATTAATACCATCGCTTAGTTTAGAGCCAGCTAAAGAAACTGGTAAATTGTGCATGCTTTCAATTGCACCCTCTGCAAGACCTGTAATCCTTTGACCCATATCCTCTGGATCTATTGTGAATAGGAGAGTTTTTGTATCGTACTGGGTCATAAAGGTTGCTGTCTTGCCATTTGCCAATTGAAGGGTCGGAGCCTTGTTGACCAATACTTCCGAATCGAACTCCATGGCAATAATACCTGGCCATTTTTGGATAGCATATTTCACTTTTGCTTCTTTAGGAGAAATTCTTTCCTTAGTCAAGAAATCCCAGTTGAATTTCTTGAAGGAAAGTGTGTATGGAACACCTCCAGGAGCATAGTGTTCGTATAAAAGTCCAAACTCATCTGGCCCGATTTGTTGAAGTGAGTTATAAGCATATTCACCTTCTTGAATCAAATGGTGGTGCAACCAAGTTAGCTGACCATCTTCTTCTACACGAGCTACTCGAATATACCCATTTTTACGACCAGGACCGTTCGCATTTGCCAAGAGAATATATTCTTTACCATTTTGAACCGTATGAGTCGCAGCCATTTGAACATAAACGTCTGGCACATCGTAGCGTTCAACATTATTGTCCCAAGTTAGACCACCATCATGACTGGTCGCAACCTGTAGATCTCCTGTCAATCCACGCATAAAGAGTTTAAGATCTCCATTGTTTAACTGAACAACAGAAGCTTCCGTATTTTGAGCATAATAATTGCTCATGGTGCTTGAATCAACCACTGTACCATCATAAAGTGTACGATTGTCATTGACACCACCACCCATATGCCAAGTCTTACCATGGTCGTCTGAGTAGATGATTCGAGATGATTGAGAACCATTGAGGTGGTTAGCCCGGTTGGTCGTATAGACAGGAACGACGATTCGACCTTTATGCGGTCCAGTACGAAGGGTAATCCCCACTCCAGGCCCAACACCTAAAAATTTCATCCAATCGGCTTTGACCATCGGAGTAATATCTTGAGGCGCTGACCAGGTCTTCCCGTCGTCATCGCTGTAAGACATCCATAGGTAGCTATCCTTGGCAATTCTAAATGGAGAAGTTTTGTTTGTTGTGAAGTAGATATTGCCCAGTAGCTGGTCACCCTTGTATAGATCACCCTTGTCGCTATAGGTCGGTTTAACAGGATCTACAACAACGCGGTAGTCTGTTGCCTTACCATCTGGAGTGTAAACTGTACCATTTTCTCGAATAGTATAAGCTTCCTGCTCACCTTCTCGATAGAGGATTTGATAGGTTTTACCATTGATTTCTTTGTAGACTTCTTCTTTTTGCGAAGACATTCCAAAGATCCCTTTTCCTTCTGGGAACATGTCATAAATGGCAAAGATGCGTTTGGTTTCAGGATCTTGAGTCAGGGTCATATCGATATTCACTGGTGAACCGATTGATGGATCAGAAGCCTTTGGATTGTCACGTAGGTTGGTAATAGTTACTCGATCTCCCCAAGTTTTACCATTATCCTCACTGCGTCTGATGACCATGCCGATATCACCCCAGTCACTCGAATGGAGACGGCGTTCATCTGCACCTGCAATCAGTGTTCCTTTATCTGTCTTGAGAAGAGCTGGGATACGATAACTCTTGATACCATCTTTATTTGGTTGATTGTTCCTACCACCTTCAAAGACATCTTCTTTCTCAGTGATTTTTGCTCCCTCAGGAAGTTTCTGTTCCAATTCACCTCTTTCAAATAATTGACTCCGTGTTTGAACTTCATCTGGGCTTAAAGCACGATCGTAAACGGTTAAGTTTCGTACTTGTAGGTTTGATGCCCAAACTGTTTTATTGCCCCGTTTGGTTGCTCCAAGTTGAGCTTGATTAACATCTGGCATATCTTTAATGAAGTTACCAGATTTGAGACTTGTTCGAGATAAGACACCGTTCACATAGAGACGAACTCGACCATGAGGTAACTCTGCTGTCGGTTGTTCGACAGTAAAGGTCACGGAATTCCATTGTCCAGGGCGAACTTTCAATGGAGCATCTGTATACTTATCATAGAACTGCTCTCCATTAGCGCCACGCCCTTCAATAAGAGCTGTATTATCAAGGACGGACATAGTAAAGTACTCATTTTCCTTGGTGCCACTGGATACAGAGAAGAGATTGTAAAAGCGTGGAGCTGATGCATCTGATTTGAACTCCATGTGAACTGTAGCATTTTTTAGTTGCTTTAATTTGTCTAGTTCACTTGATAAATCAACTCTCTGACCATTTGCTGCATTGGTTTCAACATCTTCTTTTTCAAGGACAGGATTAGCATTTTTTAAATCTCTTGAGTAATAGTCACGAGGAATAGCCCCCTGATCCTCTGATTCCTCTTCCTTATTTGCTTCTTCTGCAGGGGTTCCCGTAGAGGATGGGGTTTCTGACTCTGCACTCTCATTTTTTTTCAAATGGTCTTGGTCCACCTCAACGCCGTTGTCTTGAGCTGCTGCCAATTTACCAGCCAAATCCTTATCTAAATGAGCAAGATCTCCCGAGGACACTTCTTTTGGCAATTCTGATAAACCTTGACCAGGTTCGACAGTTTCTGTATTAGCCCCCGCTGCATTGGCTTGCTCTTGAGCTAAGACTGGATTTGCTCCAAATACCACTGTACCAATCACTACCGATGCTGCCCCAACTGCAAATTTTCGAATTCCGTATCGCTGTTTCCGATCTAAAGATTTGTAATTCATGTTTGTCCTTTCATTTTTCATAAAATAAAGCGTTTTCTTTTTTCTTTAAAAATTTTTATTGTCTCTTCAAGAGACAAGTTTTACAAGAAAGTATCCAACTTAATGAGAGCTCCCAATCCTCTCCCATTTCTGCTGAGGTATCTTTAATCACCCAGCAGCCTTTTTCCTCCTTTCACAAGTGACTTTTCCTTTATTATACAATAAAGTCTTATATTTATATCTGAGTTCCCACAGAATAGATTTTACTTTTAAGAATATTTTAATATTTTAAATTTTCTAAAAGTACTTTCAGGCTTTGGACATAAAAAAGAGAGCTTCTGGGCTCTCTCATTCATTATCTTACGTACTTAAAAGGAATCTCACTGCCACAGAGCCAGTTGTAGACTTGGTCATTGACAAAAACATTCATGGCTTCGTGAGCATACTCTGGCATGATGCGATAGGCCTTGTCGCAAGTTAGGCGGTTGTATATCGCAAACTGGGTAATAGGATAGCAGACATCGTCATCCAAGCCCGTAATCATCTTGACCTCACCTTTGATACGATGGGCAAGATTTTTCACATCGATATAGGCAAGGGTCGCCATGATTTCCTCCTCAGTTTCATGGAAGGGATCGTGGAACTTGAAATATCGGAAAAGTTCATCATAGGCTTCACTGGTATTGCCAATCTCAAGCACTCGTCTAAAGTCTGACAAGAAGGGATAGATGGCAACTGTTTTCTGAATCCGAGGATTGAGCGCTGCTGCAACTAGGGCTAAAGCCCCACCTTGTGAGGCACCATAGCTAGAAAGTCTTTTCTCATCCACCTGAGGCAGACTAGCAATAATTTCAACCAACTGGTAAATATCCAGATAAACATCCTTATAAAAGAGATGTTCACGACCTTCCACAGTACCACGGATGATATGCCCCTTAACCGTATTTCCTAGTGGAGAGCGCAAGCCGTCTTGAGAATAGCCCGACTGACCACGAACGTCCATGGAAACAACACCGTAACCAGCCACAGTATAGGCCAGCATGTCGGCCCAGTCCCAGCCACGTCCCATATAGCCATGAAAGTGGAAGATTAACGGAACTTTCTCCTCACTCTTTGGCAGGACGACGCGTGCGTAGACCTTGCCTTCATTGCTTCCTTCAAAGGTTAGCTCATAGCACTTGACTTGGGAAATATGGAAATCTCTTTCCTCCAACTGGTAGGCTGGAAGAGATGAAACTTTTTTGACCTCTTCATCCCAGAAAGCATCAAAATCTTCTGGAACCTCATCCCGTCCTAGATAGGTCTTGATTTCTTCTAACAAAGCTGGATTTTTCATAGCATGCTCCTTTAGTTTTGTAATCGCTATCATAACTCTAGCATATCTAGGAAAGCAATGCAAGAAAGAATGGTAAACAGAAAGTGATTTTAAATTCTCCTCCCTGAAACTGATCGTCTGAAAGTAGTTTTAAAATCTTAAACTTCTAATCTTCCGTTTTACATATGATTCTTCACAGCAACTGCTACCATTTTGGCTTTGGCACGGACTTTAGTAGCCACTGTCATCTCCATAGCAATAATTGCTTTTCTTTCCCCTAATTCCTCCAGAGTAGAAGTGACCACAATTTCATCTTCAATTGGACTAGGACTAAGGTAATCAATCTCCAAGTGAGCAGTAATAAAACGTCCTATCACAGTTGATTTCGTCAGTTCCAACCCTTTTTGATGATGGGCAAACCAAGCTGCTGAGGCCGTGCCATGGCAATCAAAAATAGTCGCTATCATTCCTCCAAAGACATTTGATGGAACTCCACCAGTATAAGCATTTTCAAGCTTTATCCGACTAATACAACTCTTTCCATCTATACTTGGATAGGTTTTTAAATGTAAGCCTAAATCATTCTTGGGACCACATCCCCAACAATGCTGAAATCGTTCTCCATACCTATCTTGGATAGCAATCGTTCTTGTTTCTAACATTCTTTTCACTCCTCTTTACTCATATGGGGCATATTATATCAAGCTTCAGTCAAAGAGTAAATAGGCTTGGAGACTAATATCTTTTTATCACTCGACTAAGTTTGATTTATAGTCGACTATTTTATAAAAATAAAAAGAGCGTTTCCGCTCTTCGTGTATCAATAGGTGCTAGCTCCTTTCTCTAGTTTGACGGTTTGCAATTTCTTTTGGTAGGTTACTTTAATCGTCATATGAGAGTCCTCGTTTCTTTTTGATGACTCTAGTATAAGGCCCAAACCTAAAAGCTAGCTTATAGATTTCTTAGAAAAGGCTTAATCCAGATGTTCTCTCTTTTCTAAGTGGAGAGCAATCATGCGCCACTCCGGATCCTCTCGCCAACCTTCTATCGAACTAATGTAGCTGGCAACTTTCCTGGCTTCTTCCAAAATCGGGAAATCTTCGATAATATCAGCCACTTGAAACTCTGGAAGTCCTGACTGTCTGGTTCCAAAAATCTCACCAGAACCACGCATTTTCAAATCTTCCTCCGCAAGGACAAATCCATTAGTCGTTTCTGTCATGATGCGCATGCGATCTTTCCCAGAATCCGTCTTGGGATTAGCCACAAGAACAGCATAGGACTGCTTGTCCCCCCGACCAACACGACCTCTGAGCTGGTGAAGCTGGCTGAGGCCGAAGCGATCGGCATCCATGATAATCATGACGGTCGCATTGGGAACATTAACCCCAACCTCGATAACCGTCGTCGAAACCAGAATATCCGTTTTTCTCTCTTTGAACTCCTGCATAATCTGGTCTTTTTCGTCACTCTTCATCTTGCCATGTAGGAGGGCTACTTCTGCCTTACCAGTAAAATGAGCCGTCAACTCTTCTGATAAGGCAATGGCATTTTTCAGATCCAGAGCTTCAGATTCCTCAATCAAGGGAGAGATGACGTAGGCTTGCGAACCTTTTTGGATTTCCCCCTCTAACCAAGTCAAGACCTGAGGCAACTGCTCATGCTTAATCCAGCGAGTCACAATAGGCTTCCGACCTGCTGGCATCTGGTCGATAATGGAAACATCCATATCGCCAAAGGCTGTGATAGCCAGCGTCCGTGGAATGGGCGTCGCCGTCATCATGAGAACATCAGGATTGTCCCCTTTTTCCCGTAAAATACGCCTTTGCCCCACACCAAAACGGTGCTGCTCATCGATGATAATCAAACCAAGACGAGCATAATCAACCCCATCCTGTATCAGAGCATGGGTTCCGATAATCAAATCAGCCTCACCCTTGGCAATGGTCTCTAAAACTTCTCTTTTTTCTACAGCTTTTAAGGAACCTGTCAAGAGAGCCAGTTTCAAGTCTGGAAAAAGGTTCTGTAAACTCTCAAAGTGTTGCTCTGCTAGGATTTCTGTCGGTACCATGAGGGCCGCCTGGTAGCCAGCCGTCACCGCCGCAAACATGGCCAAGCCAGCGACGACTGTTTTTCCGCTCCCCACATCCCCTTGTAAGAGACGATTCATGTGGTGGTCCGACTTCATGTCGGCCAAAATTTCCCGCAAACTCTTTTCCTGAGCTTGAGTCAGGGCAAAAGGCAGACTTTCTTTAACGGCTGTCACTTTTTCCTGAGACCAATTCAGAACCAGACCGCTTCCCTGAACTCTATTTTCAGACTTGAGCGTCTGCAACTGCATCTGAAAATAAAAGAGTTCCTCAAACTTGATACGGCGAAGGGCCTGCTTGTATTCTGCCAAATCCTTAGGAAAATGCATGGCACGGACAGCCTGACAACGGGACATGAGTTTGTATTTATCAAGTAAAGACTGAGGCAGATTTTCCTCAATCAAAAGGTCCAATCCCTGATCAAAAGCCGTCTTGATGACCTTGACCAGACTGGCCTGACTGATTCCCTGAGCCAGTCGATAAACAGGTTGGAGGTCATCTTCCACCTGAGCCAGAACCTTCATCCCAGTCAGACTGGCCTTAGCACGGTCCCATTTCCCAAAGACAGCAAGGGTTGCACCCAACTCTATCTTATCAGCCAGATAGGGTTGGTTAAAAAAATTCACCGCAAAAACGACTTCTCCCTGCTTGAGGCTAAAACGTAGGCGATTGCGCTTGAAACCATAATACTGGACACTGGCAGGGGTCACGACTTGACCAGACAGAACCGCCTTTTCCCCATCTTCCAGGTCTAGCACCTGCTTGGTCTTAAAGTCTTCATAACGGAAAGGAAAGTAGAGCAAGAGGTCTTGCAAGTTTTCAATTCCTAGTTTGGCGTATTTCTCTGCTGACTTTGGCCCCACACCAGGTAAGACATGCAAGGGTTGGTGTAGATTCATGCTCCACTCCTTTCTTTTTAATGATATTCTCTCGGAATGCGGTCGCTGAGGAGGCAAACCACCTCATAGTTAATAGTTCCACGATAGGTCGCTACCTGAGTAGCTGTGATTTCCTTGCCACCGTTTGTGCCGATCAGGGTTACTTTTGTTCCTAGCGGATAAATCTTAGGCAGACGAATGGTGATTTGGTCCATAGATACTCGTCCGACGATTGGGCAAGCTTGGCCATCTACCAAGACAGAGAAATTTTGCATGTCTCGTGTCCAACCATCCGCATAGCCGATTGGCACCGTCGCAATGACTTGTTCACTATCGGCTTGATAAGTCGCTCCATAGCCCATGCAAGCTCCAGCTGAAACTGTCTTGACATGAACAAGGGCAGACTCCAAACTCAAGGCTGGAGTCAAATCATAGGGTAAGTTCAAGACCTCTCCACTTGGATTGAGACCATACATGGCATCTCCCATACGGACTGCATTGAAAATAGTCTCTGCATGCCAGAGGGTCGTTGCCGAATTGCTGGAATGAACCAGCTCTGGAACTTCCTTCATACTTGCCAAAATAGCTTTAAAGCATTCTAACTGGGTATTAAAGTAGGTATCTGATTCCTCATCTGCAGTCGCAAAGTGGGTAAAAATTCCCTCAATACGAGCGCCGTGTTGTTGGAGCAAGGCATGAGCCTGATCCGCTTCACTGGCTTCTCTAAAACCAATTCGTCCCATTCCTGAATCAATCTTGAGGTGGACAGTTAAGCCAGATAAATCTGTCTCCCTAGCTAAGAGCGCTTGAATCCACTCCAGCCCAGCCACTGTCATGGTGATGTCGTATTCTTTAGCTAGGTCAACGGCTTCTAGCTCAGAAACTCCTAAGATGAGAATTTTCTTGTTAAGTCCAGCCTGACGAAGTTCAATAGCTTCATCAATATTGGAAACGCAAAATCCATCAACAACATCCTGGATCGCCGTTGCAACAGCTACCGCCCCATGTCCATAAGCATTAGCCTTGACTACTGCAAATTTGAGCGTACCATTAGGGATATGACTTCCCATTTGTTGTATATTTTGTCGAATAGCTCCCAAACGAATCAGAGCCTTGGTTGGTCTATGTAGACTAGCTTTCATGATTTTCCTCCAAAATGACACTGGCTGTCACAAACTGATCTGTATGGCTAATTGACAGCCAAATTTTTCCTGAAAATGGTGACTGACTAAAATAGGGAGCCCCTCTTTCATTGTTCAAGACTTCCAAATCCTGAAAGGTCAGTTTGCCAATTCCTGTCCCCATAGCCTTGGAAAAGGCCTCCTTAGCCGACCAGCGGCCTGCCAAGTATTCAATCTGTCTGCGCCCTTTGAGACTGGTAAAACGCTCCATTTCTTTAGGGGTCAGCACGCGCTTAGCAAAGCCCTCACGTCGTGTAACTGCGTTTTCTATCGAAGCCAATTCTTCGATGTCAATTCCGTGTCCAACTATCATACTCACAAAAGGAGTTGAGATTCCCCCAACTCCATCCTTTTCACTTATTTTGTTAAGGTAGTATAAATTTCTTCTACCAAGGCTACTGTATTCTCCCAACCTAGACAAGGGTCAGTTATGGAGCAGCCAAAGACCTCTGGTTGATTTTGGCGGCCATCTGCTAGGTATGATTCGATCATAAAGCCTCGAACCGTCTTTTTAATCTTTTCATTCCAGTCACGATTCAGCAAGGCTTGACGAACAATGCGAATTTGTTCCATATACTGCTTGCCCGAATTGTCATGGTTGGTATCGATGATAATGAAGGGATTTTCAAGTCCCATAGTCTCATAGCGATTGATGGCATTTAAGAGGGTTTCATAGTAGAAGTTGGGTTCATTTTTACCATATTCGTTCATGGCGCCACGAAGGATAACGTGGGCCAAGGGATTTCCTGAAGTTTCCACTTCTTGGCCATGGTAAAGGAAGGTTTGCTTGTTTTGAGCTGCATATATGGCATTAAACATGACCCCAAGGTTCCCAGATGTTGGATTTTTCATCCCAACTGGAGCATCAATTCCAGAAGCTACAAAGCGGTGTTCTTGGTCTTCCACTGAACGAGCCCCTACAGCATGGTAGCTGACCAGATCATCAACCAAAACGAGATTTGACGGGTAGAGCATCTCATCAGCTGTCGTCAAACCCGTTTCGGTAATCACACGGTAGTGGAGCTGACGAACAGCCTGCAAACCATTAATCAAGCTTGGAGCTTTCGAAGTATCGGGCTGATGAACCAGACCCTTATAGCCATCTCCATTGGTACGAGGTTTAGCTGTATAGACACGCATGACGATAAAAATTTTATCCGCAACTTTTTTCTGCAAGTCTGCTAAGCGACGAGCATATTCGAGTACTGCTTCTTCATTATCCGATGAGCAAGGCCCCATCACCAAAAGGATTCGGTCATCCTCACCTGAGATGATGGCTGCCAACTCTCTATCGCGGACTTCTTTCTTTCGCAAGGCTTCAGGTGACAACTGGGTCTCAGCCTTGATTGCTTCAATATCAATTTCTTGACCTTTTTCGATAAATGCCATCTTACTCTCCTAGCGTTTGGTAAATTTCGCGAACAAGTGCTTCTGTATTGTCCCAGCCTAGACACGGATCTGTAATGGACTTACCAAAAACTTCAGGTTCATTTTGACGTCCATCTTCTAGATAGGACTCAATCATAAAACCACGAACGTATTTCTTGATTTTCTCATTCCAGTCACGGTTAATCAAGGTCTGACGAACGATACGGATTTGATCCATGTACTGCTTGCCTGAATTGTCATGATTGGTATCAATGATGATAAAGGGATTTTCTAAGCCCATCTTTTCATACTGGGCAATGGTATCCATCAAATTGTCATAGTAGTAGTTAGGAATATTTTTCCCGTATTCATTCAAGGCACCGCGAAGAATTGCGTGGGACAATGGATTCCCCGTTGTTTCCACCTCTTTACCGAGGAAGAGGAAACTCTGTTTATTTTGCGCTGCATAAATCCCGTTAAACATAACATTGAGATTTCCAGATGTGGGATTTTTAAATCCTGTTGAGAAATCTGCTCCGCTCGCTACAAAACGGTGCTGTTGATCCTCTACAGAACGAGCTCCAACAGCCATATAAGAAATCAAATCATCCACTAGCGGAAGATTTTCAGGATAAAGCATCTCATCAGCTGTTGTCATCCCCGTTTCAGAAATAACTCGGTAATGTAAATGACGAACAGCCTTGATCCCATTGATCAAGCTAGGAGCTTCTTTAGCATTTGGTTGATGAATCAATCCCTTATAGCCGTCTCCATTGGTACGAGGTTTAGCTGTATAGACACGCATGACCATAAAAATACGGTCTTTGACCTCTTCTTGCAAGGCAGATAGACGCTTGGCAAACTCGAGAACTGCCTCTTCATTATCAGATGAACATGGTCCAATCACCAAAAGAACACGCTGGTCTTCTCCACGGATGATAGCTTCCAATTCCTGATCACGTTGTTTTTTTCTCGCAAGAGCCGCCCCCTCTAATTTAGACAAGGCGCGAACTTCTTCAATGTTAATTTTAGGACTTTTAGCTTTAAATACCATGATTCATCTCCTTATAAAGCAAACGGACACCAAGCAAAAAATGATTTTTACCAGGTATCCGCCTGTATCTTATCTCATATTATTGTCTCTTACCATGACAGTTCTTGAATTTCTTACCTGATCCACATGGGCATTGGTCGTTTCGTCCGATTTGGCTCAAGTCCACATCTTTTGGAAGCTGAGTCTGCTGCGCTGCGATATTACGAGTCGCAGTTGTACTGATATTGTGTTCAGTTTGAGGACGTTCCTGTTCGTGGATTTGTGCTTTCATCATCAAGCGAGTTACATCGAATTCAATCGATCCAATCATGTCATTAAACATGCGGAAACCTTCTGCTTGATATTCTACAACAGGGTTGTTTTGGGCATATCCACGAAGACCAACAGCATTTCGCAACTGGTCAAGAGCATCGATATGGTCTGTCCACTTGTTGTCTACAACACGTAGAATCAAGACCTTCTGGAACTCTTTCACTGCTTCTTCATCACGAAGTTTGGCAACTTGGCTATCATAAACCTTCAATGCACGTTGGTACAGTTCATCTTTGATGGCCTGATCTGACAGACCTACAAAATCTGAACGGCTGATTGAATCTTCTGGAAGCAAGTTATACTTAGCAAAGTTCAGGATTGCTTCCAGTTTTTCATCTTCTTTCGAACGAGCATGTGCATCTACGATTCGGCCAATGGTACGACGGATCATAGCATGGATTTCAGGTGCCAAGTCACGATCTGCAGTAATGACATCATAACGTTGTGCATAGATGATTTCACGTTGTTCACGCATAACGTCGTCATATTGAAGGACTTGTTTACGAGTGTCGTAGTTGTTTCCTTCGACACGTTTTTGAGCTGCTTCCACTTGACGCGTTAACATGCGAGATTCGATGGCTTCATCAGACATGTTAAGACGTTCAAAGACACCTTTCAAACGTTCTGAACCGAAACGTTTCATCAAATCATCTTCAAGAGACAAGTAGAATTGTGACTCACCTGGGTCCCCTTGACGCCCTGAACGTCCACGAAGCTGATTATCAATACGGCGACTTTCGTGGCGCTCTGTACCAATGACACAAAGTCCACCAAGTTCACGAACCCCTTCGCCAAGCTTGATATCGGTACCACGACCGGCCATGTTGGTTGCGATAGTAACTGCGCCACGCTGACCAGCGTTCATGATGATTTGCGCTTCCCTGTAGTGGTTCTTCGCATTCAAGACTTCGTGAGGAACACCTGCCTCTACCAGTTTCTTAGAAAGAAAGTCACTCGTTTCAACTGCAACTGTACCTACCAAGACCGGTTGACCTTTTTGGTGACGAGCTTTTACATCCTCAACTACAGCCTTAAACTTCGCATCAAGACTGGCATAGAGAAGGTCTGAGTGGTCGATACGTTGGATTGGACGGTTGGTTGGGATTGGGATAACACGAATGTTGTAAATTTCGCGAAATTCTTCTTCTTCTGTTTTACCAGTACCTGTCATACCTGCCAATTTCTTATACATACGGAAGAGGTTTTGGTAGGTGATAGAAGCTGAAGTCTTAGTCTCATCCTGGATTGGCACACCTTCTTTGGCTTCAATCGCTTGGTGCAAGCCGTCAGAGTAACGACGACCTTCCATGGTACGACCTGTAAATTGGTCGACGATCAAGATTTCTTGTTCTTCGCTAACCACATAGTCGATATCAAGAATCATGATATAGTTGGCACGGAGGGCATTGTCGATAAAGTGGGTAAGAGCTACGTTTTCGACATCATAGAGATTTTCTAGTTTGAAATAGCTCTCAGCCTTGTCAATCCCAGAATCAGACAAACCGATCGTCTTAGACTGAATGTCAATAATATAGTCATCCTTATCCAAAGACTTCACAAAATGATCCGCCATATGGTAGAGTTGGCTAGTCTCAACTGCATTGGCACCTGAAACGATCAAAGGAGTACGGGCTTCATCGATCAAGATCGAGTCAACCTCATCGACCAAGGCATAGTTAAGCGGACGCTGTACCATGTTTTCTGCACGAACGACCATATTGTCACGAAGGTAGTCAAAACCAATCTCTGAGTTGGTTGAGTAGGTGATATCACAGAGGTACGCTTCTTTTTTCTCCATTGGAGATTTGGCTGCCAAGTTGATCCCTACTGATAGACCGAGCCATGAGTACAACTCACCCATCTCAGTCGCGTCACGTTCTGTTAGGTATTCGTTGACTGTAACTACGTGAACCCCTTTACCTGCAAGGGCATTGAGGTACACCGGCATGGTCGCCGTCAAGGTCTTCCCTTCACCGGTACGCATCTCTGGAACGTCACCATGGTGAAGAACAATCCCACCCATGACCTGAACCTTATAAGGGAAAAGCCCGAGGACACGTTTTGCTGCTTCACGAACTACCGCAAAAGCTTCATATAGTAGTGAATCAAGTGATTCACCCTTGTTGTAACGTTCTTTAAATTCGTCAGTTTTTGCTTTTAGCTCTTCGTCTGACATCGCAGCCATTTGGCTCTCATAATTAAGAACCTTATCAGCCATCTTTTCTAGACGGCGAAGTTCTCCTTTATCATTTTCAATAATCGTTTTTAAAATATTAGCCATGATTTTCCTTACTTTTTATTCTGAATATTTTAGAATGTTCTTTTCATTTTAGCATATTTACTGTTATTTTTCAAGAAAGAATCCTTGTTTTACAAAGGGGAAAAAAGGACTAGCTACTAGTCTAGTCCTTCATTTTTTAATGTTTAATTTCCCAAGAATACAGGCAGTATCCCAAAATACCAAAAGAGATTGATCCAGAAGGCCAAGCAAAAGATAATTCCAAAGATGAGAAGACTGATTTTTTTAATCAGCACGGAGTATAGGATGGATAAAACGCCAAAGACCACGAAGAGTTTTTTCATAACGAAATAATATACTGAAATTCCTCCTATTTGCCAATCCCAAGGAAGGAAAAACATGAGGAACCAGAGAAGGCAAATCGTAAGGATATATCTCTTGTAGTGCGCTTCAAGAAAGGCTTTTGTTTTCTCCATAGCAAACCTCCATTTGAGTCACTGTCTCTTCCCTTTTATTATACCAAAAAAACCTAGAAAAAGCTTTCCAGGTTCGGTTTGAAATCACTAGTCATACTAGAGAAATTCCTTTATTCATAGGCTGATTCACTTTATTGACTGGATGAAGAGGTTCCAAAATCGACCTTAGGAACTGTCTTGGCTTCTTCTGTTTCTTTGAAGGTTTCAGCTTCTTTGAAGTTCATCATATTCGCAAAAAGCACGGTTGGAAAACTTCTCAACTTTTGATTGTACTCAGCTGCAACCTTATTATAGTCCTTGCGTGCTACAAAAATACGATTTTCACTGCCTGAAAGTTCGACCATTAGTTGCTCAACATTTTGATTGCTCTTGAGTTCTGGATAATTCTCCGTCAAGGAAATCAAGCGGGAAAGAGCAGAGCTCAATTCTCCCTGAGCCTTTTGATTTTCTTCCGAGGTTACTGAGCTACTACCGATTTTAGCTCTAGCATCAGCAATCTTGGTAAAGACTTCGGTTTCATGATTCATTTGTCCTTTAACGGACTCCACCAAGTTACCAATCAAGTCCGAACGACGTTGGAGGGCTGTCGAGACATCGGCCTGAGCCTGCTCCACTTTAGTCTGTTCACCAACCAGACCATTATAGGTCGTCACTGCGGAACAACTTCCCAGAATTAGTAGTCCAAAGAAAATCGCCACTATTGAGAGAATTACTTTATTTTGTTTCATATCAAAACCTTAACACTTTCTTTTATCAACTTTTCTGAGAAAATACTCAGATTTTAAATCAATTTCCCAAACTTTGTTTTTATTTTTAATTAAGGAGTAAACTCTTGCAAAGGAGTCACCTTACTGTATGGAGAAATCGGTTTGAGCAATATATGATCACTCACCAGTCATCAGACGAACCACCGCCATCAAAGCCACCGCCGTCCCAGCCTCCAGATGAGTCGGAGCCCGAATCAGACCAAGAGGAACCTGAGTCTGATGAATCACCGCCCCACCAGCCACCGCCAGAATCATCGCCATGTGAACCGCCACCACGACCTCCAGATATAAAGCCGATAATCATCAGGATGAAGTAAATGAGAATTCCAAATCCGATAACTCCGTCACTCGAACTGCTTTTTCGATGCCGTCGTGAAGAACTCCTCTCACCAGCATACCTTTCCAGTTCCCTTAAGCGACTAGAGTTGGTAGTATAGTCGTAACTACTTTTAGAACTTGAAGCAGTCGTACTCGATCCACTATAGAACATGTAGTTGAGATTATTGACTATTGAGAGAACACCCTTGTTATAGTCACCATTTTTAAAGTAAGGACGTGCTGTTGTCAAGAACCTGTGAGTCTGATAGTCCGTGATCTTACTGGCCACATTATTACTGGTTTCAATCCGTGATTTTCTATCCTCAACAGCGACCACAATCAAGGCTCCGTTGTTGTCTCCCGAGTAGCCAATCTTCCAAGCTCTAGCTGTTTCGTTGGCTACAGTTTCGATTGTTTCTCCATCTAGGCTTTTCACAACGTAAACGCCCACTTGGAATTTTTCTGATTTTTTACTATTGACATTATTCAATTCTCGTATCTGACTTATAGTCTCATCCGTTAAATAATGATCCGGGTCATAGATCCCGTACTCAGGTTTTTCAGGTGCTGTAAATGCTGACAAAAAGAGAAAGACCATCAGCAATCCAAGCAAGCGAACCAACAAACTATTTTTAAATAATCTGCTTCTTTTCATAATAACCTCCCTAGTAAAGGAAAATTGATTTAAGGAATTATAGCATTTTGATTTTTACAAAGAAAGTACATTTTCATTACAAATAGATTACAAAAGCTAGGAAAATGATTGAAATTTGATGACAGATTCTCCTCCAATTTGATAGGTTCTTTTCTCCCCTTTTAGTATAGAAAAAAGAAGACTATAAAGTCTTCTTTTAGTTTATTTTTGTAGAAAAACAAGCTAGGCTTACTTACGTTTTCTTGCGATCAAATGAATCGGGGTTCCTTCAAAGACAAAGGCCTTGCGGATTTGATTTTCCAAGAAACGCAGGTAAGAGAAGTGCATGAGTTCTTCTTCGTTGACAAAGATGACAAAGGTTGGTGGCTTGGTTGCCACTTGAGTCGCGTAGAAGATTTTGAGGCGTTTTCCTTTGTCTGTCGGTGTTGGATTGATAGCAATGGCATCCATAATCACATCGTTCAAGACCGCTGATGGGATACGGGTGTTTTGACTCTCGCTAATTTGCTTGATCATCTCAGGCAGTTTATGGAGACGTTGCTTGGTAAGAGCTGATACAAAGACAATCGGTGCGTAAGGCAGGTATTGGAACTGCTCACGGATATCTTCTTCCCATTTTTTCATAGTGTGATTATCTTTTTCAAGAGTATCCCACTTGTTGACCACGATGATCATCCCTTTACCGGCTTCATGGGCAAAACCTGCGATACGCTTGTCGTACTCACGAATACCTTCTTCGGCATTGAGAACCATCAAGACCACATCGGAACGGTCAATAGCACGCATAGCGCGCATGACAGAGTATTTTTCTGTATTTTCATAGACCTTACCAGACTTACGCATACCAGCTGTATCAATCATGGTAAACTCTTGTCCATCCGTATCTGTAAAGTGGGTATCAATGGCATCACGCGTTGTCCCAGCTACTGGGCTGGCAATCACGCGGTCTTCTCCCAAAATGGCGTTGATCAAGCTTGATTTTCCAACGTTAGGACGGCCAATCAAGCTGAATTTAATCACGTCTGGATTTTCTTCTTCAACCTCATTTGGTAGATTTTCCACGATGGCATCGAGCACATCACCTGTTCCGATACCATGGACAGATGAAATTGGCAGCGGTTCACCCAAGCCCAGAGCATAAAAATCATAGATGTCGTTTCGCATCTCAGGATTGTCAACCTTGTTAACCGCAAGGATAACAGGCTTATGGGTTTTATAGAGTTTGCGGGCTACGTACTCGTCCGCATCTGTAATCCCTTCTTTCCCAGACACTACAAAAACGATGACATCAGCTTCTTCCATAGCAATTTCTGCCTGGTGCTTGATTTGCTCCATGAAGGGAGCATCGACGTCGTCAATCCCTCCAGTATCAATCATACTAAAAGAACGGTTAAGCCACTCACCTGTAGCATAGATGCGGTCTCGTGTTACACCTTCAACATCTTCTACGATTGAGATCCGCTCACCAGCGATTCGATTAAATAGGGTTGATTTCCCAACATTGGGACGTCCCACAATGGCAACAGTTGGTAAGGCCATGTTTTCTCACTTTCTACAATAACTTTTTCTGTTCTAGATTCTTCCGAGTTGAACTAGGTTCGGCTTGACCAAACTGCTCTGCCAAACGCTGACTCCAAGAGGTTGTCGCACGCGCACCAGCATAGTCTGCCTGTTCTTGGTCATAGTCAAAAATCGCTTCAACTGGCTGTTCTTTGTATTCTTCTTCAAAAACCACTTGGCTCAAAGGCAGTCTTGGTTTGACATCATGTTGTTGATTTGGCACGCCAAGGGCAATCCCAAAAACGGGATAGGTATAGTCAGGCAAGTTAAAAAGCTCTGCTACCTCTTCCGACTTGTATCGGACCAAACCGATAATCACACCACCATATCCCAGACTCTCAGCCGCAAGCAAGGTATTTTGCCCAGCAAGAGCAGCGTCCACAGACGTGATGAGGAGCCCTTCCACTCCTTGGGGTTGGAAAGTGTCCGTATGAAGGCTTGCTCCCTTTTCAGCTCTGTTTAGGTCCCCAACAAAGAGCAAAAAGGCAGCTGACTGGCGAATGGCTTCCTGAGGAACCAGTTCATATAGGGCATCTTTCTTCTCTTGACTGCGCACAAGAATCACAGAGTAGGATTGGAAATTTTTCCAAGATGACGCCATTTGTCCAGCAGTCAAAATCTCTTCCAAGTCTGCTTGAGGAATTTCTTGCTCCTTAAAGCGACGAACTGAAGTATGAGCTTTCATCAGTTGAATGGTTTCTGTCATCGGCGATTTTCTCCTTCTAGTCTTGTCTCCTCAGCCAAATAACGGATTCGTTCCATGACCCGTCTAGCTTCCCAAGTCTCATCATTTCCATTCTTTCCTTTGGCAAAATGTTTTTCCAAATCTTGAAAATTAAAGTTGGAAGTAAAGAAGGTCGGCAAATCTTCCTGCATACGATACTGGAGAATAACTTGGAGAATCTCATCACGTACCCAAGGTGTTGACTGCTCTGCACCAATATCATCCAAGACCAAGACTTCTGCTAACTTGATCTCATCCACCAAGGTCTTTACAGAGCCTTCACCGATAGCATTTTTTACATCAATGACAAAACTTGGATAGTGGAGAATGGTTGTTGAAGCACCACGTTTTTCAGATAGGTCATGGGCTAAAGCTGCCATCATGAAACTCTTACCGACACCAAAATCCCCATAAAGGTAGAGACCTTTTCGGATACTTGGGTAAAGATCAACAAAGGCATAGAGTCTCTCAAAAATAGGCAAACGTCCTAAGTCATCCAGGTCAATCTGAGCCAATTTCGCTTTCTTGAGACTTGCTGGTAGATTGATCAATTTGAGACGATTCTTAATTGCCGCCTCTTTTTCAGCCGCGATTAGTTCTGGCGTTTCTTCATAAGATACATCTGCATAACCGTGATTCATGACCAAGATAGGCTTGTAGCCACGCGCTATATAGTCAGCATCCCCACGAAGAAACTTATCCCGTTCTGTGATATATTGGTTGAACTTGGAGATACTACGATTTAACTCCTCTTGGCTGAGGGATTCTTTCTGGATAAAAGCCGCTACATCGGGGTCCTTCATGATCTGCTGGACTAGGTCCTGATACTGAAAACGACTTGACTGACGTTTGATTACGTCACCAACACTCTCCATCTAGTCTCCTCCTTCTTCTAATCGGGCTAACATTTCTTGTTTTTTGCGTTCTAGCTCCAGACGAGTTTCCTCACTGGTTTGATTCTTGTATTCTGGATTGCTCCACTTGGGAACATTGGTCTTAGTCGAGCTAGTTTTCGATTTCTGGTCTTCCTGGCCTTTTTGCTGACGCTCTCGAATCCGAAGCACAGCTTCCTCTGCTGTCCGAATCTTGTGATAAGCGTAGTCATTTGCGACCTTCATGGCGTATTTTTCATTGATATTAGCCGAATCAACCTTGTTAAAGGTTAGAAGCAAGATGATATTGATGACTTCGTCTAGCAAGCCTAAAGACGCCATCTGGTGAAGAAGTTCTCTTTCACTCTGCGTGATGTTGCCCTTACGCGTTTGCTTGATTTCCGCTAAAAATTGCAGGGGTGTTTTATTTTTGGCTTCATTGATAATGGTCATTTCTTTGGGACTAAAGTCAGAAGACGCTGGTTTTTGTGCTATCTTTTCACGCATGCGTTTGACAGAAATAACCTGAGCCACTGTAGTCGCCTTGGCTAATTGATAGGTTTCAAACCAAGTCCATTTTTTTTCATCTGCGATGGCAAACAATTCCAAAACATCCGTTTGTTCGTCTTCAAAACGCAAGCCATCTCGAGCCATCAGGCGCTGGAAATGTTCCAAGTCAAAATCATTTTTCATCTTGATTTTAGACTCGATTGGAGTCACTTCTTCAGTCAGGGTTGGAAAGACTTGGCTCAAAGAAACAGAGAGTTCTTCCCCCTCACTTGGAGCCTGCTTCATGGAAGCGACTGCAGTATCCCCAATCTTTTTCTCTAATAATCTGCTATAGACAGAATGACTTAGAAATTCTTGACTGGAGAGGGGAGAATGAAGTTGCAATTCATAAGTTTCCCCCTTCTGATAAAGGGTCAACAAATCCAAAGCAGATAAGACTTTAAAGGATTGGAGCAAGGTCGGCATGCCGAAGTTTAAGTGATTGAGGATATGGGAAAAGAGATGCTCCTTTTGCCCACCATCCCAAAAGGTAATGGTATATAGATAGAGGCTCAGTGCCTCCTGACCGATAATCGGGAGGTAGCACTGCACCAGAGAAGAGGTATCTTGCGACACCCGATTATTCTTTAGAAAAGAAAAACGGTCATTTGGTTTCATCTATTTTTCCTTTTTCTTTTTAGAGGACTGGGTGATTTGCTGGAGCAGGCTCTCCAACTCACTCACATCCTTAAAGCTACGGTAAACACTGGCAAAACGAACATAGGTAATCTCATCCAGCTCTGCCAATTCTTCCATGACTAAGGACCCAATGTATTCACTTTGGATCTCATTCTCACTGCGACTACGGAGTTTTTGCTCGATGCGATTGACCACCATGTTGATTTCATCACTTGACACAGGACGCTTCTGGGCTGAGCGGATAATCCCATTAAAGATTTTATCTCTCGAAAATTGTTCTCGCGTACCGTCTTTTTTGACGACAACCAGCGTTCTTTCTTCTACTCGTTCATAGGTTGTAAAACGATGCTGACACTCGTCGCACTCACGTCTTCGACGGATGGTATTTCCTTCTTCGGCCTGTCGACTATCAACAACACTAGACTTGGTAGCCCCACATTTTGGACAACGCATGCATTTCCCTCCTTGTCGTTTTCTTTTCATTATACCATTTTTTGAGCAATTCCCAAAACAATTCTTATTTTTACTTGACAAGTTTTTTGTTTTATTGTATTATTCAATTAGAACAATAAAGAAAAAGAAAGGAGACTATGATGTCCTGGTCATTTGATAATACAAAACCCATTTATTTACAGATTATGGAAAAAATTAAACTACAGATTGTTTCCCATAAACTGGAACCCAACCAACAGCTCCCTACCGTAAGAGAACTGGCGAGCGAGGCTGGGGTCAATCCCAATACCATTCAGCGCGCCTTGTCTGACCTTGAACGCGAAGGATTCGTTTATAGCAAACGAACAACTGGTCGTTTTGTCACCGAGGATTTGGACCTCATCGTTCAGTCCCGCAAACAACTTTCCGAGGAGCAACTGCAACACTTCGTCTCTTGCATGCTTCAATTTGGCTACAAAAAAGAAGAACTGCCAAATGTATTAAGCGACTATATTAAAGGAGTTTAAGACTATGACACTACTAGCACTTGAAAATGTATCAAAATCATATGGAGCAACTGCGGCACTTGACAATATCTCGCTAGAGATTTCAGCTGGAAAGATTGTTGGGCTCCTCGGGCCAAACGGTTCTGGGAAAACAACCTTGATCAAACTGATTAATGGTCTTCTTCAGCCAGACAAAGGACGTGTCCTCATTAACGGACAGGATCCAAGTCCTGCTACCAAGGCGATCGTCTCCTATCTACCAGACACAACCTATCTCAATGAACAGATGAAGGTCAAGGAAGCCCTAACCTACTTCAAGACCTTCTATCAGGATTTCAATCTTGAACGCGCCCAACATCTGCTTGCAGACCTTGGCATTGATGAAAATAGTCGCTTAAAGAAATTATCAAAAGGAAACAAGGAGAAGGTCCAACTAATCCTCGTTATGAGCCGTGAAGCCCGCCTCTACGTTCTCGACGAACCAATCGGAGGTGTGGATCCAGCTGCTCGTGATTATATCCTCAATACCATCATCAACAACTATTCCCCGACTTCTACGGTCCTGATTTCAACCCACTTGATTTCAGATATTGAGCCAATCTTGGATGAGATTATCTTCCTCAAAGATGGAAAAGTCGTTCGTCAAGGAAATGTAGATGATATTCGCTACGAGTCAGGTGAATCCATTGACCAGCTCTTCCGTCAGGAATTTAAAGCCTAAGCAAAGGAGATTATTATGTTTTGGAATCTAGTTCGTTATGAATTTAAGAATGTCAATAAATGGTATTTAGCGCTCTATGGAGCTGTGCTTGCAATTTCAGTTTTGATTGGAGCTTTTCTTGGTAGCCTTAGCCAGAGTTACAATTCTAACAATGCTGTTTATTTCATCTTCTTTTTAGTACTAGTCTTTGGAGGACTCAGCGTCACTCTTTGGATTGCAACAATCTTTTTAATCATCCGAAGATTCAAGGGGAGTGTTTATGACCGCCAAGGGTACTTGACCCTGACCTTGCCTGTCTCTGAGCACCAAATCATCATCGCAAAACTCTTAGGAGGTCTTGTCTGGTCCATCTTAAGCTATATCGTCTTTATCTTGAGTGTACTGATTATCTTCTTTTTAACACCAATAGAAAAAGACTTCACTGTTCTCTATAACTTCATTTCCCCTTACCTCAGCTACGGCTGGCTATATGCCCTATCACTATTTGTCGGTTCGATCACATGGATTTTATCCATTTACCTCTCCATCTCAATCGGGCAACTCTTTAATGAGTATCGAACAGCTATGGGGATTCTAGCCTATATCGTCATTGCCATCGTCATTGGTTATGTTTCTCTCTTTTTCCGAATTGAAAATAACTTTAACATGATGATTGGTACAGAAATCTTACGCGATCTCTTTTTATCGGCTATCTACTATCTCGGTACCTACTATATCTTGAAAAATAAGGTTAATTTGCAATAAGTTAAAGGTCTAGCGACTCTATCTCGCTAGACTTTTTTAGATATTTTTGCATGAAGAAGTGAATAAAAAGGAGTATAATAACTTCAAAACTGATTACATGTATATTGATACGGAGGCCAACTCTTTATGCTGAGAAGATTTGTTGCTAAGAAACACCTCTTACTTTACTTCTTTTCTATTGCCATTACTTGGCTGGAAGCGATTATCACGCCAGCCCTTGTTCAGAATATTGTTGCTAGTTTTACCAATCAAGAACTAGGCCTTCTTTGGAAAGTTTTGATTCTAGGAATCCTTGGTAACCTCATCCTCTTACTAGGCTTAGCTGGGAAACGCTATTACTACGCTCGTTTGATTACTGACTTCAAATATGGAATTAAGAGCGCTATTTTCAAGCGATTTTTAAACAGTTATGAGATTGATGAAAAGGATATTTTGTCCGACCTAGAAAACGACGTCAAGCAACTAGAAGAAAGCTATATTGAACCAACGGTTATCATTATTTCTTCTCTTGGTTTCACCACTGTGTCCATTCTCTATGCCCTATGGACCAATTTTTACCTAGGCTTGATTTTTATCCTCTTCTACTCCTTTCCTGTCCTCTGCAGTGCTATCGGATCCAAGCGTTTGGACTCACTTTCTGAAAAGCGGTCAACTGTTAACCAGAGCTACTTATCAAGCTTGACAAATTTTATTGGCGGTAGCCAACAAATTCGCCATTATCAGGGACAAGACTTCTTTTTTGCTCGCTACCAAAAGCAATTACAAACCAGTCTGGATGCCGAAATCAACTATGAAAAGCAACGAACTTTAAACAGTCTCTTGATCAATAGCATCGATGCCTTTTGTTCCGTCACACCAATCGTCATCGGTGGCTTTATGACCTACTATAATTATTTAGATGCGGCGAGTTTTGTGGCTATCTATCTGGTTTCCCATAATATCGGCTATCAATTCCAAGAGTTGGCTTACTTTGCCAACACCCGAAAAGCGACTCGAACTCTTCTCAACAAATACCAAAAACTTTTGGACCAGTCTGACTCCAACTTGCCTAGAAGCATAGAAAACATTTTCCCTATCCAGCTTAACACCATCTCCCTAAAAAAAGAGGAGAATATTCTCCTAGCCCCGATTTCCACGCACATCAAGCAAGGAGAAAAAATTGCCATTATCGGTGAAAGCGGTTCTGGAAAAACGACCTTACTCAATATCATTCATGGAGAGCTGTCTCCGACCAGTGGACAGATTAGCTTTGCTGGTCAGAACCTGTCACGTCAAGAAATCACGGGTATTAGTTCCTATATCCTCCAAGATAGCCATTACTTTGACACGCTCTCTCTGGAAGACAATATCCTTCTAGGACTGGATAAAAATCCAGAGACTTTAAATCATATCCTCAAAAAAACAGGATTAGAACATTTGAAAAATCGAACCCTCAGCAACGACAGTCTGTCTGGTGGCGAGAAACAACGCCTAGAAATCGCCCGCGCCCTCTACCATGATAGCCAACTCATCTTAGCAGATGAGATTAAAGCCAATCTTGACTTGGAAAGTAGCAGAAAGATCAGTGACTTACTCTTTTCCCTACCACAGACAGTCATTGAAGTCATTCACCACTACACAGAGGAGGACTTAAAACACTACGACCAAGTCATTCACTTAAGCAGAGAAAAGTAGTATTCTACAACATAGCAAAAAATGCAGAGCCTCGGGCAAATGCCCGAGGCTCTGCATTTTCAAACTTGGTTATGCTTGCAAGAACTACATGGCTTCAGAAGAATGATTAGCCTTGTCACTTTCAGATCCAATTGTTTCATTCCATTTAACATTATGATGCGTGTCACGATATTTTTTTGGCGTAATACCAACAACTTCTTTAAACTGTTGAATAAAATGACTTTGAGATGAAAATGATAAATGATTAGCAATTTCAATCATTGAATAATCACTAAATTTCAATAAGTCTTTTGCAACTTCTATTTTTTTGTTTTTAACATAAGTGCTTACTGATACACCAACTTCTTTCTTGAATAAGCGTGACAAATAGCTTGCTGAAATACCAAATTCGCTTGCCAACTGTTCAACCGTAATGCGTTCTTTCACGTGGCAATAGATATAATTCTTACACTCTGAAACGTGTTTTGAAATAACATCTTTTTGAATTTCACGTCGCATACGTTCCGTATAATCAATAACCATCTCATCATGCAATTTTTGGACTTCTTGTGCCGTGTGAAGGCCATCTAGTTTTTGAATATAAAAGTCACTAAGTCTAAAAGCTTGTTCTAGTTCCATACCATTTTGACCACACATGCGGGTAATCATAGCTGTCGTAATGACAAAATGATATTTCAAATTAGTAATGGGATTACGTGACAAAGTTCCCACACCATCTTCTGATACAAAACGTTCTTGTTCACAATTTTTGCGGACCGCTTCAACATCTCCCGTAGCTACTGCTTGATAGAACAAAAACTCCTCAGTCAAGGGACGATGTTCCACATCATCCAAATTATCACTAATCGCTAAAAGTCTCCATTCATTCTTATAATTCATTTCCAATCCTCTTTTTTGTAAACGATCACTACTTTCTTTTCATTTTACCATATTCTTGCAGATTTGGTAAAAACAAAGTGGAAAAAATGGAAGTGAGACAAAATAAAGTCTCCAACGGAGACTTTATTGCTAAACATAACTCTTAAATATAAAGAAGATTATTCATCATAGCTAATCCAGTCATAATAACCATACAAAGGTGTTTGACCATCATATGAATCAAGCCAATCATCAACACCTATACCCGGCCAAACATTCATCATGATTTTTCCCGGCGTGCTTGGAAGATTTTCAGTTACTGTATGAACAACTTTACCATCCACATACCAAGTGATGTGATCTTCATGCCATTCAAATCCATAAGTATGCCATTCTTCTGATGCATCGAAGCCTAGGTCATAAAGGAATTCATGATTGCCAACACCATCTGTAAAATAGTTGAATTGAACTTTTGTCGTATCTTTTCCAAGAAACTCAATATCAATTTCATCCCATTTTGTCCCATCCGTTGGACCTGTGTAGGTGAAAAATGATGTCACAACGCCTGTATTTTTAATGGCTTTCATGCGAACTTGATAAAGACCATAATGGAAATACTCTCTTGTACGCCACTCGCCACCAGTGTAACCGTCAGCGTCACGATCAATTTTCAAACTTAGACCTTCACCATCAAAATTAACATTATCAGGCTGCCAGATACAATCAAACATATCGCCATTTGCCCCTGTCCGTAATTCCATATAAGAGGCATCGTAACTTTCAAAACTTGTCTTAAAATGTGCTTGTTCGTTTATCTTCATGTTCTTACCATTTACACTTTCTTGACATTATAGT
Organism: Streptococcus halitosis; assembly: GCF_023147855.1. Classification (GTDB taxonomy): domain Bacteria; phylum Bacillota; class Bacilli; order Lactobacillales; family Streptococcaceae; genus Streptococcus; species Streptococcus halitosis_B. The sequence goes on along the minus strand of NZ_JAHXOP010000003.1, from coordinate 76,995 downwards.
TTACCTTTTTTAAAGTGCAGCACTAAGAAACCAAGAATGGCTATAAAGACTCCTGAAATCGTCAATAATTTGCTTGGACGTTGATTAGTTTTTGGTAGAGTTGTAAACGCCTTGCCTTCAGGATTTGCTTTTGCTACTGGTTGAGTTACATTTTTTACAGTTACTTGTTTTTCTTTGGTAGAGCCTTTTGAGTTGTTATCCAAAACCAGAGTTTGTTTTTCACTCTTAGGGGCAGTTGAGTCCTTAGTAGGTGTTACACCTTCAGCTCCTTTAGCAGTAGTTGAAGTATTCCCTGTAGCATCACCTGTTGCTTCAGATTTAGAACTAGATCTCGTATTGCTTTGATGTTGGGCAACTTGATTACTATAAGAAATCCAATCATAATAAGCAACAAGCGGTATTTGACCGTCATATGGTGCCAACCAATCGTCAACACCAATTCCTGGCCAAGCATTCATCATGATTTTACCTGGTGTCACTGGGAGATTTTCAGTTGCTGTATAGACTGCAATACCGTCAACATACCAAGTAATATGATCAGGTTGCCAATCAAATCCATACTCATGATAACCTTCTGATGCATCAAAGCCTAAATCATAAATGTATTCATGCCCACCTACACCATTAGTATAGTAGTTGAATTGAACTTTTGTTGTATCTTTTCCGAGAAATTCAATATCGATTTCATCCCAAGGATTGTTGTCACTTGGTCCAGTATAAGTGAAAAATGATGATACAACACCTGGGTTTCTAATTGGCTGCATGCGAACAGAATACATACCATAACCAAAGAACTCGCGTGTACGCCACTCAGCACCATTATAACGATACTCATCAGTTGTATTTTGATCAATGGTCAATGTCAATGTACCATTGTTTACAACCGTATTTTTCGGTACCCAACGGCAATCAAACGGTTTGCCATTGAACCAGTCAGAACGTTCCATTGTCGTATCATCATAAGTATTAAAATCTTCATGATAATCGCCTGTGTGTGTGGCTTGTGTTCCTGCTTGGCTGTTATCTTTGGTAGTTGTTGTGACAGTCTCTTGATTATTTGTAGAAGCCAAGCTTAAGTTGTTCTGATTTTGCACACCTGCATCAGAACTTTCTACCTGATTTGTAATCTCCCGATTTGATGAACCAGTCACTGTTTGAATAGTGTTACTTTGGTCATTTGTAGAAAGATTTACTGTCTCATTAGTAAGGCCATTAGTGTCTGTGGTTTGTGTATTCGTTGCAACCGAAACATTGTCGGGCGTTGAAATATTAGCTACTTCATCTGCTGATACTAAACCAGCTCCAACTTGTAAACTGTACAAAGCAGTTGCGTAGCAAATATACTTTACTACATCTTTCTTAGTCATGAAATCTCCTTTTTCTCTTATAAACCTATTCCTTAACACCACCGAGTGTAACACCGGCAATAATGTATTTTGAAAGGAAAAGATAGACGATAATAATTGGCACAATAGCCACTAAAATCATTGTGTAAATTTTACCCATATCAAAGTTCATGTAGTCTGCACCACGCAATGTTGCAATCAAAATGGGCACGGTCATCTTGCTCTTAGTTTGGATAACCAAGGCTGGAATGAAGTAGTTATTCCAAGAACCAACAAAAGTAAAGATCGCTTGAACCGCAACAGCAGGTTTCATAATTGGAAGAACAATTGTGTTGAATGTTCTAAATTCATTTGACCCATCAATACGAGCAGCTTCTACCAATGAAATTGGCAATGATGATTTCAAGTAACTATACATGAAATAAAATACCGCTGGTGAAGCAACTGATGGAATAATCAATGGTAGCCAACTATCATACATTCCCATATTAGTGATTAAACGCAAGAAACCCATTGAAGTAACTTGTGTTGGCATAACCAAAATCGCCAAAATGAAAGTAAAGGCAACTTTTTTTAACTTAAAGTCATAAACATACAACCCATAAGCAGTCAAAGCTGAGAAATAAGTACAGATAGCAGCTGTCAAACCTGAAATAATCAAGCTGTTCAAAATCCCTTGAAGCATCGGGAAGCTACCATCATTAGCTACCTTACTCAAATTATCAAATAAGGAGCCACCAGGTAGTGCTGAGAAACCTTTTTGCAACTCAGCATGCGAGTGTGTCGCATTTATAATCAGGATATAGAAGAAGAATAGGCACATGAATGATAAGGTAATTAACACAAAATGTGCCACAATAACACGTAATCTATTTATTGCTTTTGTTGACATTATTTCGCCTTTCTACCTTTGTATTTCAATTGGTGTTTGGTCGTTTTAATTTCATTGTTAGTCATTCGATAGACAAACCAACAGAGAATAGCACTAACCACAAAGAGGTAAACTGATAGTGCACCTGACATGCCGTAGTTCTTGCTCTTCAAGTGATTGTTCAAGAACATAATTAAGGTTGTTGATGTACGGTCTGGAGAACCTTGTCCATTAGTCAAGATTTGTGGAACATCGAACATTTGCAAACCACCGATAATTGACGTAATCAAGGTATAAGCCAAAATAGGTCGAATCATTGGCAAAGTGATATAGAAGAAACGTTGACGGCTGTTACAACCATCAATTTCAGCGGCTTCAAAAATATCTGGGCTAATTCCCATGATAGCTGCCATCAACATGATTGTGGTATTACCAAACCACATTAAGAAGTTCATCACACCAACCAATGAACGTGTTCCAAGAGCAGATGCCATGAAATCAATTGGTTCTTTAATCCAACCAAGTGATTCTAAGATAGAATTGATAGGACCATTTGTTGAAAAGAGCGTGAAGAATAACATGGCAAAAGCTGATGCCATAATCAAGTTTGGCAAGTAAATGACAACTTTGAAGAATTGGCGTCCACGAATTTTAAGTCTTGCATCAACAAACCAGTTGGCAAGTAGCAAGGCAATAACAATCTGTGGAATAAAACCAATCAACCACATAATCATGGTATTTGCCGCATATTTCAACATATCTGAATTCAGTAAGCTTGCGTAGTTTTTTAGCCCAACAAAATTAGGCCCAATCTCTGTCATCCCTGAACGATAATATTCAAAGAAACTATACCGAATGGTATCTACCAAAGGTATAAAAGAGAAAATGAAGAAAATTAGGAAGAAGGGAAGGATGAAAATATATCCCCATTTCCCATAATCTATACGCTTGCGTCTTTTTTTCATCTTTATCACTCCTCCAAAATACGAGGAGCAAGTTAAAATACCTTTCATCTGGAATCGATTTTCTAACTCGCCCCCGTAAGGTCTACCAAAATTCTAAAATCCCAATTAAACGCCCAAATATTTTTTAAATATATTTGAGTTTAGGATAACTAGTCAACTAATTAGTCTGGCCATTTAACATCTGTAATTTCTGGATAACGTTCTTTAATAGCTGATTCAAAGTTTGATTTAGCTTTGTTGTAACTTACTTTACCTTGTAGGTAATCATTAAAGGTATTTTGAATCAATTCAACACAACCTTGGTCATATGATGACAATGGTGCAATCTTAATGTTTTCTGCAACTGGTGCATAATATGAATAAGCATTTTCGCCACCAAGGAAGTCTGATTTGAAACTATCATCTTTAGCTGCTGCTTCCATACCAGATTTAGTATTTGTGAAGTCTTGGTAATCTTTAGATATCTTCAAGAGGTTATCTTTATCAGCTGTCAAAGATTTGATGATTTCTTTAACATGTTTAGGGTTATCAGTACCTTCGGCTCCATGGATGTAGGAACCTCCCCAGTTGTATTCTTGTGGTGGATTAGTAACTGCCCATTCACCATCAGCGCCATCCCAGTTAGATTTCAAAGTAAAGTCAATACCCCAAGCTGGGAACAAGAATGCAAAGACTTTAGATTGAGAACCCATAGCTTTGTTCCAGTCATCTGTCCACTGGCCTTTAACCGTTTTATTGAAGTAACCAGCATCAAGCCATTCTTTAGAATCTTTAACCCAGTTCATGATTTGAGGATCTACACTAACAGTTGTTGAACCTTTTTCGACCCAAGGCTTAGAAATACTGTTACCATACAAACGGAATGTATCAGCATATGATGCAAATGTGTAGTAACCTTTATTAAGAAGTTCTTGCGATGTTGCTTTCATAGTATCCCAGTTTTTAACTTTTTCACCAACTACTGTTGGGTCATCAGTACCAAAGACATCTTTCGCAATATCACGACGATAGATTAGAACACCTGGAGTCGTTTGCCAAGTTGAACCACGTTGAACACCATCTTCATCAGAAGCTGTTTCTTTAGTGAAATCATATTGGTCAACTAAATCTTCCTTAGGATCAATTCCTAAATCTTTCAAAGGCATTGCAACGTTTGCTTTTTTAGAAGTATATTTTGTCACGTAGTCAGTTTCTGACAAGAAGATATCAACCTTATCATCAGCAGAAGCCGAGTTTTGTTTTTCAAGCGCTTCGTCCAATTTTTGTTGGTAAACACCATCTTGGTTTGGATTAATAATCCAGTGGATTTCACTACCGTCTTTTAGTTTAGTAACTGTTCCATCTTTAGAAGTTGATTCAACTTCTGGATAAACAGCTTCCACACGTTGACGAAATTCATCATTCCAGGAGTAAATGTTGATGACTTTACCTTCTTCACCTGAAGCTGATGTGCTTGATTTAGAAGAGCAACCAACCATTGTCCCTGCTGCAAGAGCAATCGTTATAAAAACGCTTACTTTTTTGTTCATAATCCTTCTCCTTTTTTGAGGTTTTCCCTCATGTTTTTTTGTAATTACATTATAACCGCGAACAAAGCAGTTTTGTCTGGTATTGAGTTTTCCCTCATGTTTTTTTGTAATTACATTATAACGCTAATTCAAGAAGTGTTATATTATAATATTTCAAAAAATATCAGTTTTATGACCTTGTTTAAAAAATTTTATAAAAGATCACGCTTTTCTAATCTTTTTAATAGGTAAACTCTTTTATCCAAAATGCCATTCCCCCTATAATATCAGGACTTATAGCTATTCTTCTACCCTCATATACCATGGTTCACTAATAAAGTACCGTATGTAAAAAGTTTGACACTCCTTAAGTTAATGTCATAATCATGATATTTTTCTCTTCTTTTTTATTTTCTCTAAAGCTGATTTCTACTAAAATATGGGATAGAAGATAAAGGAGATAACTATGAAGCCATTAACTTTTACTAATAACAAGGGGGATTTCAAACTTTCCCAAATAGGAAATATCAGCTCTTTGTACTTTCCACTTGCATCAGAAGTTGGATTAAAGAGTGCGGTCACACCTAACTTAGGTGGTGATTCAAAAATCAATCAAGAAACTTTCCTATTAGAACCTGTCAGTGTGGATGATCTCCATAACAACCGTTCAACTCGAAATTTCTGGGTTCGTGATGACAAAGGAAATGTTTATTCTGCAACAGGTGCTTCTGCCTACCAAGAAACCCTACGTTTTTCAAATCAAGAAGAAGAAAATACTGTAGAAGCTGGCTTTATGTGGCATAACATTGAACGTAAAGCAGCTAATCTACCTTTGAAATCTACAATTACGTCATTTGTTCCACACGATGAAAATGTTGAAGTCATGCTCGTGACACTTGAAAATTTATCTGATACCGAACAAACCTTAACAGCTTACGGAGCTGTCCCAATTTTTGGACGTAGCGCTGATAATATCCGTGATCACCGAAATGTAACTTCTATGCTTCACCGTATCAAAACTACAGATGCAGGTGTTTTAGTTTGTCCAACAATGTCATTTGATGAACGCGGTCACCAACTCAACCATCAAATTTACTACGTACTTGGCTTTGATAACAATGGAAAAACACCTGAAACATTCTATCCAACAGTAGAAATGTTCATCGGTGAAGGAGGAACATTTACTCATCCGGTTGCCATTTATAAAGAAACTAGCGGTGTAGCAAGCAATAGCCGCATTGATGGACGCGAAGCAATGGGTGCTTTCAAATTTGAAACATTCACCCTAGCTGCTGGTCAAAGCAAAACTTTCATCCTATTAATGGGAATCAATGAAAATCAAGAACACATCCAAGCAGTCGCTCAAAAATATAAAAATCTTGCAACTGTCGAAAAATCATTGGAAGAAACGAAAGACTACTGGCAAGAAAAAGTTGGGGTTGATTTCAAAACAGGCGATAGCGACTTCGATGGTTATATGAAATGGGTTTGTTTCCAACCATTCCTACGTCGTCTCTTTGGTTGTTCATTCCTTCCACACCATGACTATGGACGTGGCGGACGTGGATGGCGTGACCTTTGGCAAGACTGCTTGTCACTACTTCTAATGGAACCTAAAACAGTTGGTGATATGATTGTCAACAACTATAAAGGAGTTCGTCTTGACGGTACCAATGCCACAATCATTGGTGAAGGTGATGGTAATTTCCTCGCTGACCGTAACGGCATCACACGTGTCTGGATGGACCATGCACTTTGGCCTTTAATGACAACAAAACTTTATATTGACCAGACTGGTGATATCGATATCCTAACTAAAGAAATTTCTTACTTTAAAGACCCTCACGTCAAACGTGGTACTGAAATCGACCAAGACTGGAACGATGCCTACGGAAACGAACAACGTACTTCTGATGGCGCTATCTACACTGGTAGTATCCTAGAACACTTGTTAATTCAACATTTGACAGGATTCTATGAAGTCGGTAAGCACAACATCTATCGTCTTCGTGGGGCTGACTGGAATGACGCCCTTGATATGGCTGATGAAAATGGAGAAAGTGTTGCCTTTACCGCTGCTTACTCGGGTAACTTGATGGAATTAGCAAGCCTTGTTCGCCTCCTAAAAAGCGAAACAAATACAGAATATGTCGAAATTCTTGAAGAAATCGGACTCTTGCTCAAAAAAGACTCTGATATCTATGATAATATCGAGCGTAAGCACCAAATTCTTGATACCTACACTAGTCAATGCCTTCACAATGTGAAAGGACGCAAAATCAGAATTTCACTTTCTGAACTTGCTCTTAACCTCATTCAAAAAGCATCTTGGTTACGTCAACATCTTCAACAACAAGAATGGCTAGACTTTAACGATCAGGAAGGTGGCTACAATAGCTACTACGACAACAGCGGCAAACCAACTGATGGCTTCTACAATGACTGTATACACATGATGTTGACCGGTCAAGTCTTCCCTATCATGAACTACGTCGCTACGGATGAACAAATCCGTAAAATTACTGCTAGTGCTGACCATTACCTCTACCGTCCAGAAATCGGTGGTTACCGCCTCAATACAGATTTCAAAGAAATCAAAACAGACCTTGGACGTATGTTTGGTTTTGCCTACGGCGAAAAAGAAAACGGTGCCGTCTTCTCTCACATGACTGTTATGTATGCTAATGCGCTTTACCGTCGTGGATTTGCCAAAGAAGGTTGGAAAGCACTTAAGACACTATCTGATACAGCACTAAACTTTGAAACAAGTCGCATCTATCCTGGAATTCCTGAATACTTCCGTGCAGATGGTCGAGGAGTTTATCACTACCTAACTGGAGCTGCAAGCTGGTACATGTTGACAATGGTTACTGAATCATTCGGAGTTCACGGCAAAGCTGGTGATCTTGTCCTTTATCCAAAACTTCTTTCAGAACAATTTGACGGAAAAGGACGTGCAAGCATCACAACACAATTTGCCGATAAAACATTCCAAATCCACTATGATAACCCAAATCAAAAAGATTTTGGAAAATATATTATCAAAAAAGCCACCTGTGATAACAAAGAAATCGACATTACAGATGATGCTTTTGCCTTTATCACAAAAGCTGACCTTGCTAACCTAGACGACGAGGTTCATGAAATTATAATCACACTAGATTAAGAAAAAGAAAGGATTTTCTCATGAAATACGGTTATTTTAATGACGCTAATCGCGAATATGTCATCGACCACCCAAATACACCAAAACCTTGGGTCAACTACCTTGGTTCCCCAGAATACGGCGCAATTATCTCAAACAACGCTGGAGGTTACAGCTTTGCTAAATCAGGTGCCAATGGACGCATTTTACGCTATGTGTTCAATAACTTTGATCAACCAGGTCGCTACATCTACCTCCGAGACGATGATACCAAAGACTTTTGGTCTGCATCATGGCAACCTGTTGGTAAAGACCTTAAAGACTACCACAGCGAATGCCACCACGGCATGGGCTATACTAAAATGATTGCTGATTACTCAGGAATTCATTCTCAAGCAAGCTACTATGTACCAAAAGATAAAAGCTATGAAGTTTGGGCAATTACCGTTACTAACCGTTCTGAACAAACTCGCCATTTAACACTGACTGGTTACGCAGAATTTACTAACCATAGCAATTACGAACAAGACCAAGTTAACTTACAATATTCACTTTTCATCACCCGCACACTTTTCCAAGACAATCGCATCATCCAACAAATTCACGGAAATCTTGATACCCTTAACGACAACGAACAAGTTGACGAAAAGAATGTTACTGAACGTTTCTTCGGACTTGGTGGCGCTAGTATCAGCTCATATTGTGGAGATAAAAAAGGGTTCTTAGGTGGCTACAATGGCTATGACAAACCTGCTGGTGTCACATCAGGAGATCTCGGCAACCAAACAAGCTATAACGAAAATGCTTGTGGTGCCCTTTCAAGCAAGGTCACTCTTGAACCTCAAGAAAGCAAAACCCTTGTCTATATCCTCGGTGAAAAATCATCACAAGAAGCTGCAGAAATTCTAGCTCATTACGAACACCCTGCAGAAACTGTTGAAGCAGAAATTCAAGAACTTCGCAAAGAATGGGAAGACCGCTTGACTAACCTACAAGTCAATACACCTAGCCCTGAATTCAACACTATGCTTAACACTTGGAATGCTTACAACTGTTACATGACCTTTATCTGGTCACGCGCAGCATCATTTGTCTACTGTGGGCTTCGTAACGGTTACGGTTACCGTGATACCGTTCAAGATATCCAAGGTATCATTCACTTGAAACCTGAAATGGCAGTCGAAAAAATTCGATTCATGTTGTCAGCTCAAGTTGACAATGGTGGTGGACTTCCACTTGTAAAATTCACTCACAACCCAGGGCATGAAGACACACCAGATGATGCTTCTTACGTCCAAGAAACTGGACACCCTGCTTACCGTGCCGACGATGCTCTCTGGCTCTTCCCAACAGTTTACAAATACATTTCTGAAACAGGAAATCTTGCATTCCTTGATGAAGTGATTCCATTTGCTAATAAAGGGGAAGCTAGTGTTTACGAGCACTTAAAAGGCGCTGTACAATTCTCACTTGACCACCTTGGTCCTCACGGCATGCCTGCTGGACTTTACGCAGACTGGAACGACTGCCTTCGCCTCGGTGCAAATGGTGAATCATCATTTGTGGCTTTGCAATTCTACTATGCTCTAAGTGTCTTACGTGAATTTGCAAAAGCCAAAAATGATACTAACTACCTTGCTTTCCTTGACTCAGAACAAGAGAAAATGGGACAAAAAATCCAAGACCTTTGCTGGGATAATGACCGCTTTATTCGTGGTTTTACCGAAGCTGGTGAACGAATTGGAGCAGCTAATGACCCAGAAGCTAACATGTGGCTAAACCCTCAAAGTTGGGCTGTTATCAGTGGCTTTGCTAATAAAGAACAAGCTGAACTTGCCATGAATAATGTTTACGAGCAACTTAACACTGATTATGGTGCTATCCTCATGAGCCCATCATACCATGCTCACGCATTCGACGGAGCTCTTGCTGTTGTCTACAACCAAGGAACAAAAGAAAATGCAGGTATCTTCTCACAATCACAAGGTTGGTTAATCCTAGCTGAAGCCCTACGCGGACAAGGTCAACGTGCCTTTACCTACTTTATGGAAAATGCCCCAGCTGGCCAAAATGATCGTGCAGAAATTCGTCAACTAGAACCTTACTGCTATGGTCAATTTACAGAAGGTCCTGCTAGCCCACACTTCGGTCGCTCTCACGTTCACTGGCTAACTGGTACAGCCTCAACTGTCATGGTCGGTTGTGTGGAAGGTATCTTAGGACTTCGACCTGACTTAGGCGGATTGAAGCTTTCACCAGCTATTCCAAAAGAATGGGAGAACTTCAGCATGACTAAGATTTTCCGTGGCAAAGAACTGCACATCACTGTGGAAAATCCAAACCACAAAGAAACAGGCTTCACAAAACTTGTCCTAAACGGTAAGGAACTTGACCAAGCCTACCTTCCTGAAGAACTCTTACAAGACACCAACCAAATCACTCTTACTTTATAAAGAAAGCTGGGACTTGCTCCCAGTTTTTTATGACTTCCATTTCCTTTTCTAAGACCAATAAGCTATTGTAGCAACCAACATGGACAATCGCATATCTTATTCACCTAAGACAAACAGCACTTGAAATCACACGCTATAGCCATCATTATCCAAATTAGATACGCTTATCAACCCATAAATTATCCAACTTCAACCATCACAAAAAAGGAACTGAGAGAAGCTCAGATCCTTTTATCTTTAACGTTTTAAAAAGAAAGAATTTTAAAGAGTTATTTTGTTGAGAGAGATTTAACCGATTTATTTTGGGAGTGTAGTTATAATCAGTTAAGTAAAAACAAATTGTTATTTGGTTACTGTCTAGCTTAATTAAAATTTATCGTAGCTAATCCAATCATAATATGCATACAAAGGAGTTCGACCATTGTAAGCACCCAACCAAGAATCCACTTCATGAGTTCCAGGCCAAGCGTTCATCATAATCTTACCAGGTGTGCTAGGAATATTGTTGTAAGCAGTATAAACAGCTCTTCCATCAACATACCAAGTAATGTGATCAGCTTGCCAATCAAATCCATAAGTGTGGAAGCCTTGAGAGGCATCAAATCCTAAATTGTAAAGGTATTCGTGATTACCTTGACCGCTTGTGTAGTAGTTGAATTGGACTTTTGTTGTATCTTTCCCTAAAAATTCAATGTCGATTTCATCCCATTTTGTACCATCACTTGGACCAGTATAAGTAAAGAATGAAGAAACGACACCTGGATTTTTAATAGGTTTCATGTTTACTTGGAAAAGACCATAGCCAAAGCGTTCTTTACTACGCCATTCACCCCCAGTATAGCCGCCACGACCATCACTGCCAATTTTAAGACTCATCAATCCATTATTAAAACCGACATTTCCAGGGACAAAATTACAGTTAAACATACCACCATTAGAACCATTACGAAGTTCCATGGCATTACCATTATAGTAATTTAGTTCTTGACTATAGTGGTATTTGCTTTGCGCATCAACACCCTGTTGAAAACCAAAGAAAGCCAATAAGAGAACAATTAAACAACTAACTTTTTTCCACATAATAATACCTCAATTTTAATCATTTTTAAAAAGGAGTTCTGGCAGAGAAAGGAACTAATCTCCTCTACTATAGATTGAAAGCGCATAATCAATTGTAGTTAAATTCACTTTTTCTTTTCAGTAACTGTTACTTCAAAAATGGGGCAATTTTTTCTTTTTCATCATTCCAAAAAGAATGCTAGTCACACAATAAATGTTTCTCTTTAAAATCCTCCTTACACCGTTACGAGTTGAGTATAGCGCTTTCATTTTGGATAATATATTATATTCCCACAAAAAATATCAAATTTATGACCTGAAGGCAGAAAATAAAAAAAGTCTTCTCAGAACCATTTTGCTAAAAATAGCTCTAAGAAGACCTCTTAGTAATAAAGAAAGACAAATCATCTACTAGATATGGTGACTCAATTTCACTCGTTTATAAGACATAATAGCTTGCATTAATGCTGATAAAATGAAAATAACTGCAGCTAAAATCAAGACACTTTTCACACAACTATCTAAAAATACTAGAACCAGCAAAATCAAATCAATAATTCTGGCATAAATGCTAATTTCCTTCATCGACAAAAACCTCCCTTTATTTTATCCCATGTATTTTTATAAAACCGCTTTCATCTATATTATATTACATTTTTTGCCGTTTTTTCATAAAATCAAAAAAATTTAAAGTACCCTATTGTAAAATTTTTAAATTCTGTATACTCTTTTAAATCTATAAACAATTTCTAAACAGATATATAATTTATATATATTAACTCTAACCTAAATGGATAAATTTTTATACTTTTTCAACATAAATGACAGATTATTTATGATTCTATGATAAGTTCCTTCTCCCAATCGATTGCATCTTTATAGGTTATGATAGTGTTCATCACCATCGAAAGAAACTTGAACAGCAAAATTATGGCAGTCAAGAAAAGACGTTATTTTATTTGTGAATATCGTTCCATTTGTAATCAAAGTATACGAAATAGGAATATGCAGTTTCTCATCTAAAGTTTCACATAAATTTCGTATAAACTGAAAGTTATATAATGGTTCACCACCAGTAAAACAGATATCCAGAGATCTATACTGCTTAAAATTGATCTCATCTAATATAAAATTCACAATATTTTTACCGTCATGCTCACTACTTAAGGACGGCTTCCTATCCTTATCATTCTCAAAACAATAAGAGCAAGTCAAATTACACGACATGGTTGTAACTATATATAGTGATAATTCAGTTCCCTCTACTATTCGTTTAGAGTGAATAAAAGGCACTTGTTTATCAATCTCACCTATCAAATAAGGAAATTCTCGAACAGTTCCTCATCAATCTCACAAATAGATCCTGTATGTAAATTTTTTAAATAAACTACATCATTTGTAGGAAAAGAATAAATTGTTTCCATAACTTATCTCCTGCTCTAAAAAGGCTGAGGAATACATACACCTCAGCCTCATCATTATGATAGTAAAGTGATAAATAATCGCTTTTATATAAGCAACTCAAGGTAATCTAACGATAATGCCCATTTATCTGGATGCTGCTGTACTGAGGCTAGGTGACCTTTTTTAACAACTTTGATAACATCAGTCGAATTAAGCATTGCTTTCCCTTCCTTTTAAAAAAACTGATTATACATATAGTTCTTTTATAGGAAAGAAGAATCTCATATACTGTTAAGCAAAAATTATTTTGTATCCATTTTCTTTGATTTCGTTGTATATCTTCTCATGTAGATTGTCAAGTATTTTTTTAAAAATTTTTCCGTTAATCATACGTCCTATTCAAATAACTAGCTCACTAACTTAATGATATTACTTAAATTCCTTGCTTTTTAACTCAATATCAAACTGGCTACAATAGGGCTAACAAAGACGTAGAGAATACCGGTGACACCGATAGCCAAGCCACCCATGGCTCCTGCTACAGAACCGTATCGAAAGGCTGTTCCCGTTCCAACTGCGTGGCCTGTTCCTCCAAGGGAAAGCCCGACTGCTACCGGATCATCAATCTTCAACCACTTCAAAAGGGTTGGTCCAATAACACTGGTTAAAATCCCAGTCGCCACTACGACAACCAAGGTCACAGTCGTCAAACCTTGCAATTTTTCTGTGATTCCCACTGCCATAGCGGTTGTCACCGACTTAGGAAAGAGAGAAATGGCTAGAAAAAAGTCCATGCCAAAGATTTTAGCCACTATTGCAGTGAAGCTAGTATTGACAACTACTGCTAGCAGACTACCAAAGAGAATACTCCGAGCATGGTGCTTCATCAGGTGAAAACTCTTATAAAGCGGAATCCCTAGAGCCACTGTTGATGGGACTATCAAGTTATTCAGATAAACCCCACCTTGGTAGTAATCTTGGTAAGAAATACCCGTCACCTTTAGAAAGATGATAATGAAAATAGCTGACAAAAGCAAAGGCGTTGTCAATGGATGGGGAAAACGTCTGTAAATCAGCATTCCCACTAGATAAGCTAGGATAGATAATGCAATCCCAAACAGAGGATTGGATACAAATTCACTCATTTGGCATCTCCTTTCTCATAATCTCCCTCAAACCGTCTCTTGATGAACTGAACCACTAGGGCGATGAGGATAATGTTGATGACAGCCGCAAAAAAAACAATCAAGACAATGGGCAAGAGATAAGGAGCAATCACATCGAACTTTTCCATGATACCCACTGCTGGCGGCAAAAAGAGAATAGTCATATTGGCCAGCAAGAAATTTCCGACCATATTGACATGCCTGGTCCTTAGCCACTTGAACTGTAGGGCTAGAAAGAGAATAATCAAACCGATAATACTGCCTGGGATAGGCAGATGAAAGAAACTAGAAATTCCCTCTCCGATAAGAGAAATCACAAAGAGAATCATTAATTGAACATATAATTTCATCCTAAACTCCATGAAATAAACTTCTTGCATACCAGTTTACTCTTTTTTCAGAAAATTTCAAGGAAATATTGAAATTCTTCTTTCTTGCAAGGATTAGTTAAAAGTAGTATAATCATTGCATGCGCAATCATCTTGTGTTATAAAGATAGTCAGTAATGATTTTGTGATTTTTACATTAAAAAGAAAGGAGAAAGCAATGACCTACTTAGAAAAATGGTTTGACTACAACCGCCGTCAAAAGGAAATGGAAGCCTTGTTGGAAGAAACTATTGCCCAGCAGAGTGAACAAAGGCTGAACTTGAAAGAGTTTTACCTGCTCTACTATCTGAATCTAGCCCAAGAAAAATCTCTACGACAAATTGACCTGCCAGATAAACTCCATCTCAGCCCAAGCGCTGTTTCTCGAATGGTGGCTAGGTTAGAAGAGAAAAACTGTGGCTTGCTTAGTCGCAGATGTTGCGACCAGGATAGACGAGCTAGTTTTATCTGCCTGACTGACGAGGGGCAAACAACTCTGGCTTATCTACAAAAAGCTGTCGAAGAAAGATTGGAAACCAGTCTTGATTTCTTGCCTTAATGAGTATTTTTAAAAAAGTTGCGTGCGCAATCATTTTTCTTGACATTCCTCTTTTCAAGGAGTACAATAAAGTCAAGATTGAACAAAGGAGTTTTATATGATCGAAATTACCTATCTAGACACCAGCAAACAAGAGAGAACCATGACTTTCGAGTCTTACCAAGACTTTGAACGTTCTCAACAAGCTTGCCTTATCGGTGTCGCAGACTATTACCCCGTTCAAAAATTGACCTATAATGGTCATGATTTGGACTACCATGGGACTTATGGAGATGTCTTCTTCTATCTCATGAAACAAGATTTAAGCCAATATAACTAAAAAAGGAGAAATACAATGGCAAAAGCAATTACAGATGCAACATTCGAACAAGAAACAAAAGACGGTTTGGTCTTGGTAGACTTCTGGGCAACTTGGTGTGGTCCATGTCGTATGCAAGGTCCAATCTTGGACAAATTGTCTGAAGAACTTTCAGAAGATGTCTTGAAAATCGTTAAAATGGACGTTGATGAAAATCCAAACACAGCTCGTGCTTTTGGAATCATGTCTATCCCAACCCTTCTCTTCAAAAAAGACGGCCAAGTGGTGAAACAAGTTGCAGGTGTTCATACTGCGGAACAAATCAAGGCCATCGTTGCTGAATTGAGCTAATCACACGAGAGACCAAGTACTTTATTTGGTCTCTTTTTTCTTGCCCTTTGCCATTTTTCAAAAAATATGCTAGACTGTAGGTAGAATATTACGATGTTTGGGACATGCCATCGCTAAAAAAAACCTCTACTTGGTATTTTTTAGCTCCCCTCAAGGGAGCTTTTTGCGTGCTCTGAACATTTCCCATTTTGGAAGGAGTACTATGAAACGTCAATCAGCCTTGGTCGTCTTTAGCGGCGGTCAAGATTCCACAACCTGCCTCTTCTGGGCTAAAGAACACTATGAAACAGTCGAAGCCATCACCTTTGCCTACGGCCAACGCCATCATCTCGAAATTCAAGTTGCTGAAGAAATCGCCAAGGAACAGGGGATTCGTCATCACATCCTAGATATGTCTCTACTGGGGCAAATCACTGAAAATGCCCTGACCTCCGATCTGGAAATTGAGCAAAAAGAGGGAGAGGTTCCCAATACCTTTGTTGACGGTCGCAACCACCTCTTTCTATCCTTTGCGGCAGTTCTTGCCAAGCAACGGGGCATTAAAGATATCGTGACAGGTGTCTGCGAGACAGATTTTTCAGGCTACCCTGACTGCCGGGATGTCTTTGTCAAATCTCTCAATGTCACCCTCAACCTTGCCATGGATTACGACTTTGTTATCCAAACACCTCTCATGTGGCTAGACAAGGCTGAAACTTGGGAATTAGCCGACCAACTCGGTGCCTTTGACTATGTTCGTGAAAAGACCTTGACCTGCTACAATGGGATTATCGGAAGTGGCTGTGGAGATTGCCCAGCCTGCCACCTACGTCAGCATGGTTTAGATGTTTATCTTTCACAGAAAGGAGAGGGCTAATGTTTTTTGCACCCAAAGAAATCAAACAAGAAACTGGGGAGTCTCTTGTCTACAATCCTCACAGAACCTTGGTATCAAAAGAGTTTACCTTCGACGCTGCCCACCACCTCTTTCACTATGAGGGAAAATGCAAATCCCTGCACGGCCACACCTACCATTTGCAAATCGCTGTCAGTGGATTTTTAGATGAACGTGGCATGACCTATGACTTTGGAGACATCAAAGCTATCTACAAGAACTACTTAGAACCCCACTTGGATCATCGCTATCTCAATGAAACCCTTCCTTATATGAATACAACTGCTGAAAATATGGTTTACTGGATTTTTCAAACCATGAGTCAAGAGTTGCCAAACGAGCGCGGTCTCCGTTTGGAATACGTTCGCCTCTGTGAGACTCCTACTGCCTTTGCGGAGTTTAGACGGGAGTGGTTAGATGACTAGGGAACGTGTCTTCAAACTACCAGTTCTGGAAATTTTTGGCCCAACCTTTCAAGGTGAAGGCCGTGCTATTGGGCAGAAAACCATGTTTGTCCGCACTGCTGGTTGCGACTACCATTGCGACTGGTGCGACTCTGCCTTTACTTGGGATGGCTCTGAAAAGCCAACTCGCATGACGGCTGACGAAGTCATTGCTGCCTTAGATAAATTGGGGAGCTACGACTACGTCACCCTGTCTGGGGGAAATCCTGCTATCCTAGCAGCCAACATGGCTCAACTCGTCACCAAGCTCAAGGAACGTGGTGTCACTCTAGCTGTTGAGACCCAAGGCTCCCGATGGCAAAATTGGTTGAAAGACATCGACCAGGTCACTCTGAGTCCCAAACCTCCTTCATCTAAGATGGAAGTCAACTTCGAAACCTTGGACTTTATTGTTTCCCAACTAGATCCAGACAAGGTCACCTTTAAAATCCCTGTCTTTGATGACGCCGATTTGGCCTTTGCCAAAGACATTCAAGAACGCTACCAACCAGATGTTCTCTTCTTATCAGCAGGAAATCCTGAGCCCAAGGCCACAGGCAATATTGTCCAAGACCAACTAGACCGCCTCAAAGAACTCTGGGAACGAGTCGCTGCCGACGATAGCTGGGGCAATGTCCGCGTCCTTCCTCAACTGCATACCCTCCTCTACGATAATCAACGTGGGGTTTAAATTAGAAAGAAAAAATCATGTCACAACAAGAAGAAATGAAAAACCTTAGCCTCCTCGGCAACAAAGAAACCAACTACATTTTCGACTATCAACCAGAAGTCCTCGAATCCTTTGACAATCGTCATGTAGAAAATGACTATTTTATTAAATTCAACTGTCCTGAATTTACCTCCCTGTGCCCTATCACTGCTCAACCAGACTTTGCGACGATTTATATTTCCTACATTCCTGACAAGCTCTGTGTCGAATCAAAATCCCTCAAACTCTACCTCTTTAGCTACCGAAATCATGGGGATTTTCACGAAAACTGTATCAACACCATCGGAAAAGACTTGGTCAACTTGCTAGACCCTCGCTATTTAGAGGTTTGGGGAAAATTTACTCCGCGTGGCGGCATCTCAATTGACCCTTACTACAACTACGGTAGACTTGGAACTAAGTATGAAGGCTTGGCAGAACAACGTCTCTTCCAACACGACCTTTATCCAGAGAAAATTGACAACCGCTAAACAGATACGAAAAAGCCCTGTTCCTCAAGCTGAGGAGCAAGGCTTTTTGAGTTTCAATTATTCTTCTGTTCCAAGGCAGTTTTTCGCAACAAGTGCTGCAAGAACGCCACCAACGATTGGGGCAAGGATGAAAATCCAAACTTGTTGAAGGGCTGCGCCACCTACCAAGACAGCAGGAGCCAAGCTACGAGCTGGGTTTACTGAAAGTCCAGTGATGTTCAATCCCACAAGGATCAAGGCTGTCAATGACAAACCGATTACCAAACCAGCGATTGCGCCATTACCCTTGCTTGCTGAAGTGACAGTCATGATAACTAGGACAAACAAGAAAGTTGCGATGACTTCAAATAAGAATCCACCAAAGACAGTGACACCGTTTGCTAAGGCATTTTCACCAAGGCTAGCAGTTGACATGCCTGAGTTAGACAAGAGGAAGAGTACTGCAGCTGACGCAAGGAAAGCTCCAACTACTTGTCCAAGGATGTAGTTTACAAGCTCAGAAGATGACAAACGTTTGTTTACAAACATAGCGATCGAAACCGCCGGGTTCAAGTGAGCACCTGAAATCGTCCCAATTGAGTAAGCTGCAACTACGATTGCCAAACCAAAAGCAAGAGCAATCCCAAGGTGCCCAAGGCCATCAAGACCATTTCCAAAAACAACGGCTCCTGTTCCGATGAACACAAGCATAAATGTACCGATTAATTCAGCAACAAATTTTTTCATGATAAGTCTCCTTTTTTTCAAACTATGTATTAGTCTATCAAAAGAAGGAAAGGGTTTCAAGAAAATTGACTGGAAAGTTATTTGAAAATCATGAAACGACTCGCTTGGGCTTAGTACTGAAAAGATTGAATGGCTTCTTTCAAGTCATCTTGTAAAAGTTTATGACAGTCTAGTTGAAGGTAAATTTCCAGCAAACAAGATCTGAAATTGGAAAATTTATGGAAATCATTTACTTCTTTCAAGGGAAATTCGACTGTTTGCAGCCAAGCAGTGAGGAGAGAAGGTTCGATTTTCCCTCGTAAGATTGGTTCATAAAACGCTCTGGCTAACCGCCAATCTTCATCATTTGTAAAACGAATCTCAACACGTTTAAAGATTTTCCCAATGATTTCAAATGCTTCGGCTATATCTGACTTTGGAAAGCTAGGGTGGCATATAACTTCCGTCAAGAGATCAGCTCCATGCGCAAAAGCGTGAACCCAACCATACTGATTTGAAAAACCTGTCGTATCCTTTTCTTTTTTTAGGTAATACAAACCTTGAGACAGCATAGCATTTCTTATATCAGCTTTTAAACCTTTATAGAAAAGAGAGTGCTCGTTACCATCTGCAGACAAAAGATTGGCATAAATAAGCGCCCTAAAAGAACGTTTAAGAGCCGAAACTCCTCTACTATCAATCTCTTTGTATAGACCTTCATCAGAGGAGACCTCTTCTGAGATAAACTGAAACTGCTCAAGGGAAAACAACTCTTCTTGAATCCCTCTAGCCAAACTCGTAAAAACAAGTTCGTCTCGAATTTCTGGAGAGGGATCTCCCAAATGCTCGATCAACCACTGAATTTCTTCTCGACTATAGCTTGGTTTTTCTTCTGTCACTTTTCTTTGTAATTTTTTACGCATCTCAAGTACCTCTACATTTCTAGCAACTGTTCAAAAAACCAGCCCAAGATAACTTTCTGTCTTATTCTCTTTTAGATGGACGTTTTCCTGCTGCAATCGCATCTGCTTCTGTCATCTCAACAACGTTAGCTTTATTCGTTTTTGAAGGCATTCTATCCTTACTATACCAATAAACTTTTGATTTCCCATGGTCTGCAACATAGACAATTCTATCTTGCTGTTGAGCTTTGGTTTCAGCTTCACGCGCAGCTCTTTTTTCTTCTTCTTTTTGAGAAATTAACGACTCAACTGCACCTATTCTATCAAGCAACTCTGTCTTTTTATCATTATTTTCAATCTGATTAACTGTCTCTTTAGCAGACTTCACTTGACTCGCATCTTGACTGTCTTCCAATTGTTTGACTAAGGTTTCACCTTTTTCTTGCAACTCCTTTGCAGCTTTTTCTTTGGCAATTCTCTCTTCTTCTGCTTTTTCTTTAGCTTTTTTCTCTTCTTCGATTCGTTTTGCTTCCTCTATACTAGATGAAGTATCCGTGGTTGAAGCTGTCGAAGTAGTAGATGTCGCAGTCTGCTTAGTTTCTGACTGAGAAGATGAAGTTTTCTTTGAGACTGTTGGAGTTTGAAGAGCAACTGCAACAAAACTGACAATGAAAATCCCAATCATTAGATTTCTTTTTCGAATATCTGGTGCTTTCTTTACAAAATACCAAATACCAACTCCGCTCAAAACAAGATAGAGAGTAGGCAAAGCAATCAATAAAATGATTCCCAACAAAACTAGACCAATTTTGATAAAATGCATTCTTTGGGGATCTTGCTCTAGCCATTCTTTGATTCTATTCATATTATTCTCCTAAAACTCTGTCCAATCTTTACTCTCCCAACTCCGCACTATAGGCAATAATCTGGTCAACTGTTTCAGACAGAAACTGAATCGTATCACGGAGTGGTTTGTCCGTTGAGATATCGGCTCCGATAATCATAGCTGACTCAAGCGGTGTCTTGCTACCACCTGATTTGAGGAGATTGAGCCAGTCTCTAGCTCCAGTTTCAGAGTTTTTCAGATGGAGGTAACCTGCAGTAGAGATAACAAGGCCTGCTGAGTATGTGTAGCTATACAAGCCCATGTAGTAGTGAGCTTGACGCATCCAAGTCAAGGCTGCATCATCGTCAATTTCAATGGCATCTCCCCAGAAGTCCGTCAAGACTTCCTTCATAATGCTGTTGAGTTTGCTTGCTCCAAAAGTTTCCCCTTCTTCAATCAGTGTATACACCTTACGCTGGAAGGCTGCTTCCAAAAGGTGAGTGATAAAGTTATGGAAGTAGGTGTCTGTCAAGCGGTGAGCAAGGGCGAAACGTTTTTGACGAGGGTCGTCAGACTGGTGCTCTAAGTAGTCACTGAGGAGCAATTCATTGAAGGTCGAAGGCGCTTCGACATAGTAGGTCGACATGTGGGCATTGAAGTAACTCTGATGATTGTCTGAAAAGATGAATTGACCAGAATGCCCGATTTCATGAATCAAAGTATAGACATCACTCAAACGACCTGTCCAGCTCATGAGAACATAAGGATGCACGCGATATGGGTCCGCTGCATAGCCACCAGAATCCTTGTCACTATTGGCAGCGAAGTCCACCCAACGTTCTTCTTGATAGCGAGCAACTTCCTGACAATACTCTTGACCCAATGGTGCGACTGACTTCATGACCAAATCGTAGGCATCATCAATGCTCACTTCAGGATTGAGGGCGCTATCCAAGTCCAATTTCCAATCTGCAAAGGTCATATTTTCAAGACCATTTACCTTAGCAACATGCTTGAGGTATCTCTGAGCGACTGGTGCAAAGTCCGTCATGATGAGGTCAATCTGGCGGTCAAACATGGCACGGTCCACTTCCTGCTCAGCTAGAAGATAATCAAATACTGAGTCGTAGCCCTTCATATCTGCCAATAGTTTTTCAGACTTGACTTGGGCTAGATAGGCTGCTGCAGCCGTATTTTGGTGCTTACGAAGACCTTCTGAGAAGGAACGGAAAGATTTCTCACGAACCTCAGCATCCTCATGGTTTTGGTAGAAGTTCTCATAAGTCACAAAGCTGTTTTTATAAGTCTTACCATGGGCTTCAAAGTCAGCCATTTCAAAATCCCCAGCACGCATCTTGGTGTAAATATCCTGTGGACTGTAGAAAACTTCACCGAGATTGGTCAAGGCCTTCTCTACATCTGCCCCGAGATAGTGGGCTTTTTTGATTTTTGCCTGACGAATGGCAGCTGTTAAATGTGGTAATTCACCCAAACGGTCCAAGACTTCCTCGTCTGCTGCCACCAAGGCGTCGTCAAAGAAGGTCAAGGCTACACTGGCGTCTGTTTCAAATTCCATCCCAGCTTGAGCAATATTGGCAAATTCTTCATTGCTATAGTCTGTCGTCTGAGGCATAAAGGCATAATTTCCGATATGGCTCATCTGAATGTAGATTTGTTCCAATTCTGCAAAGGCCTTTTCAAAATCCTCAAAAGTGTGAAGATTGCCCTTGTAATCTCGGCTAAATTGATTGATGTCTTCGCGCGTTTTCTCGATTGCACGCAAGAAATCCTCACGGTCTTGGTATAGGGCTGTTAAATCCCAAAGTTCCTTTTCTGGAAATTCTGAACGGTGTTTTTGTTCCATTTTCTTCCTCTTATTTCTCTAATTCTACTAAAACACTAAGGGCTGATAAGGCATAAAGTGGCGCTGTTTCTGCTCGCAAAATACGAGGTCCAAGTCCCGCCAAGACTGCTCCTTTAGCTTCAAAACTTTCAATTTCTGCTGATGAGAGCCCGCCTTCTGGACCAAAGATAAAGAGCAGTTTAGCTCCTTTTTCAAGACCAGAGACCGCTTGTAAGAGCGCAGCGACTTCTCCTTCTTTTGCTGATTCTTCATAGGCTACTATGATAGAGTCAAACTGGTCAAGCTGGGCTAGAAAATCTGCTTTCTTCTCGAAAAGCTGAATACTTGGAACGATATTACGCTTGCTTTGTTCTGCCGCTCCAAGAGCAATTTTTTCCAGTTTTTCAACCTTTTTAGCCAATTTCTTACCATCCCACTTGGCGACCGACCAGTCAGCGGGAAAGGCCCAGATTTGACTGGCACCAAGTTCCGTCACTTTTTGAGTGATGAACTCTAGCTTGTCTCCCTTGGGAAATCCTGATGCGATGGTTACTTGGACTGGTAGTTCCACATTGTCAGCTAATTCTTCGACCAACTCAAACTGATGATTTTCCACATCTACCACGCGCGCCAAGCGCTTAATGCCATCATCAAAGACCAAGGTCACCTCATCACCTTCTTTCAAGCGCATAACCTGAAACATATGCTTGCTGGTTTCCTTGTCCTCAATGGTGACAGGAGAGATTGCACTGCCCTTGACAAAATACTGTTGCATGCTAGCCTCCAATCACACCAGAGATATCCTTGGTCTTCTTAAAGACACAGGCATTCCATTCCCCTTGAATCATATGGGTTTCAAGGAAGAAACCTGCCGACTCAGCTGACTCACGCACCATATCCCACTTGTCCTTGATAATGCCACTCATGATCAGGTAGCCTTCATCCTTGACTAAGCGATAAGCATCATCCGTCAGATGAATGAGAATATCCGCTAAGATATTAGCCACAATCACATCTGCCTCAATCTCCACACCCTTGAGCAAATCACCTGCCGCTACATGGATGTTTTCCATACCAGGGTTGAGCTCAATATTTTCCTGAGCCACACGAACTGCCACATCGTCTAGGTCGTAGGCGAAGATTTCCTTGGCACCAAGCAACGAGCTGGCAATGGAGAGGACACCTGAACCTGTCCCTACATCCAGCACCGTTTCGCCACCACGAAGAACCTGCTCCAAAGCAAAAAGGCTCATCTTAGTAGTTGGATGCGTCCCAGTTCCGAAGGCCATACCAGGATCCAGCTTGATAATCTTTTCTCCCGCAGTCGCCTCATAGTCCGTCCACGACGGCACGATGGTCAAGTCATGAGTGATACGAGCTGGCTCATAGTATTTCTTCCAGTTGTCTGCCCAGTCTTCCTCAGCCAAGGCAGTCGTCCCCATCTTGACCTCACCCAAGTCCATAAAGTCTGTCAATTCTGCTAGACGAGCCTGCAAATCTGCCTCAACTGCTTTCACATCCACCGTTTCAGGGTAGTAGGCTGTCACTACGATTTCTTCTTGCTGCTCAACCTCTGGGAAAATCTCGCCGAAACGGTCGACATTCCCCACATAGTCCATACTGTCTTCGATCGCAACACCTTGCGCTCCTAGTTCAATCAAGAGGTTTGAAACCAACTCCTCCCCCTCACGCTTCACTGTAACTTTTAACTCTTGCCATGTTTCCATAATTAAGATACCAAGCCCGTAAAACACAAAGCCAAAATAGGAAACTCTCTGAAGACACTTGTGTCTAAGAAAAGTTTATCTTTTTGGCACAGTGTTTAGGGCGGGTTCAGTTTAGAAATTTAACCGAACCATCCTTTCTATTTGTCAATCAATTTTTTCATGTAAACCATATCCATACCTTCTTTTTCAGGCTCGATATGGGTTTGACGGTAACCATTTTTCTCATAAAAAGCAACCATACCCGCATCCTGTAATACCGTACACAAATCCCACTGTTTAATCATTGGAAATTCCTTTTCCAGCAATTCCAATCCTTCAGAACCATACCCTTTTCCTTGATGCTGAGGCAAAATCGCTGCCGTTCCCAACCAAGCCTCCGTCAACTCTTCATTGGTCTGAACTCGTAAAAATCCGATATTTTCGCCCTTTTCTTTCACAAAGTAGTAATAGCTATTGGAACGCTCAACCAATTTCCACTTGATTCGTTCACGGTCCTCCAGATAAGGATCATACTCATCTTGATATTTCTCATAGACAGCCTTAAAGCTAGCTCTTTGAATTGCAATTACGGTTTCTAAATCCTCTGCTCCTGCTCGTTCAAGTCTAATCATACTCTTCCTCCAAATAATCCCTCACTCGCTCCTGCAACTGGGGCACGACCTTATCTGAGCCAAGAAACTCATCAATGCTCATCAGTTTATAGCCCTGTCCTTCGTCACCAAAGACGATACTATCAAACTGTTCCTGCCTTAACTCACCGACTAGAAAGACGGATTTCTTCCCCTCAAAAAGCATGCTTGGATAAACCTTAGTCCAAAGCAGACAATCTTCAGTCAAATGAATTCCCAATTCTTCGTAAACTTCACGCGCTGCGCACTCGAGAGGACTTTCATCACCTTCGCGCCCACCACCGGGCAATTCCCACATATTGGGCCATGGGATATTTTCCTTGCAATCACGCAAGATAGTTAAAACCCTATCCTCACAAAAGAGGGCAATTTTGCAGCCTGTAAAATCAGAAATTTCTACTTCCATATCAGACTCCTAATATCTCGGATAAGGGTAAAATTCTCCTTCTTCCAAGCCAACTTTTCCTTCTTCAAAGACTTCTTGGTTCCATTCCATGACAAATTCTTCTGCTTCTGGGTCTTCCAAAAAGTCCATGAGGGCATCTAGCCCAACCTCGGCAGTATCTTTAAGGAAAAGGGCGAAATAGGCCAAAAATTCGCGAGAAAATCCTTTTTTAGGCAGATAAGGGATGACCGTTAAATAGTCTTCTTCATTGACTGTTGACTTGGCAGGGTTGTAAAAAAGGACTGCTTCTTCAAAGAGAATATCGTCTGACGAAACCACTCCATCCTCATCCACCATCTCCACACCTGCAGCATTTTGCGCTTCCAATAGAAAACTCACTTCAACCGCGTGGTTGCGCTTGTCCCAGCTAATCTCATAGTCAAAGGGAAAGTTTTTGTCCAACTCTTCCTCTAAAACATCTAAAAATCCGTATGTTGCCATTTTGTCCTCTTTCTATGCGACTCTTAAATCGCCCCGAATGCTCGGAAATATGCTAAAATAGATACTACCATCTTACCACATATACATCAGAAAATCCATGTTAGAAAGGACTGCTATGCCAGACAATCTCGCGCTTCGCATGCGCCCCAAAACCATAGACCAAGTCATCGGTCAGGAGCATCTGGTCGGACCTGGAAAAATCATCCGTCGCATGGTGGAAGCCAATCGCCTATCCTCCATGATTCTCTACGGCCCTCCAGGCATCGGCAAGACTAGTATCGCCTCTGCCATCGCTGGAACCACCAAGTATGCCTTTCGGACCTTCAATGCGACTGTTGATAGTAAAAAGCGACTCCAAGAAATCGCTGAAGAGGCTAAATTTTCAGGTGGTCTCGTCCTATTACTAGACGAAATCCATCGTCTTGACAAGACTAAGCAAGACTTTCTTCTACCACTCTTAGAAAGTGGTCTGGTCATCATGATTGGGGCTACGACTGAAAATCCTTTCTTTTCTGTCACTCCTGCCATTCGCAGCCGTGTTCAGATTTTTGAGTTAGAACCCTTGTCTAATCAAGATGTCAAAGGAGCGATTCAAATTGCTCTAACTGACCCTGAACGTGGTTTTGATTTCCCAGTAGAACTAGATGAGGATGCCCTTGATTTCATCGCGACCTCTACAAATGGAGACCTACGTTCGGCCTTTAACTCACTGGACTTAGCCGTTCTCTCTACTCCCGAGAATGACAGGGGCATCCGCCATATCACTCTTGATATCATGGAAAACAGCCTGCAGAGGAGTTACATTACCATGGATAAGGATGGGGACGGTCACTACGATGTCCTCTCGGCCCTGCAAAAGTCTATCCGTGGCTCGGATGTTGATGCCAGTCTCCACTACGCGGCCCGCTTGATTGAGGCTGGTGATCTGCCCAGTCTCGCTCGTCGCTTGACCGTTATCGCTTATGAAGATATCGGTTTGGCCAATCCTGAAGCCCAGATTCATACTGTAACTGCTCTAGATGCTGCTCAAAAGATTGGCTTCCCAGAAGCTCGCATCCTCATCGCCAATGTCGTGATTGATTTGGCCCTTTCGCCCAAATCCAACTCAGCCTATGTGGCGATGGATAAGGCCCTCGCTGATCTCAAAACATCAGGGCATTTGCCTATCCCACGACACCTGCGCGATGGCCACTACAGTGGGAGCAAGGAACTGGGCAACGCCCAAGATTATCTTTATCCACACAACTATCCTGGAAATTGGGTCAAGCAAGACTATCTGCCAGAAAAAATACAAAATCACCACTATTTTACTCCAGAAGATACCGGCAAATACGAACGAGCCTTGGCGCAACGTAAGGAAACCATTGATAAATTACGAAACTTGTGAAATCCTTTTCAAATAATTGCATTTTCCTCTTGATTTTTTTTGAAAAAGTGGTATCATATAAACATAGAAACGCTGTGGTGTACGACTTCACACTTAAGTGTTGACCGACTATTTTTTGTATTATTAGGGAAACAAAAGTCTTCTAACAGCATGTAGGCCGTCTCACACGGAAACAGCTTCAGTTAGAGCGAGTTGCCCACCTGCTTAATTGCGCGGGTTCAATACAAACCGTGAAGTTTCGGCACCAATACAGCTTTTTCTTTGCCTCCTTAGCTCAGTTGGTAGAGCAGTAGACTCTTAATCTATGGGTCGCAGGTTCGAGCCCTGCAGGGGGCATCTAAATACAACAGGAAAGGCCTTGGTTTCAAGGCTTTTTTGTATCCTCCCTACTTTTATTCTATCAACGGATGCTCAAGATATATTTGGTGTGTAAAAAAGTTCTTTTACCCCTCAGTGATACAATCATTTTACTCAATTACAAGCAGATCGAAAGCAAAAGACTTAGTTCTATTTCATACAGAACTAAGTCTTTTATTTAAACAATCTAATGTTTCCTCTTCATCTCAATCAACTTCAGACATTTATCTAGATCTACATCTCGTTCAAAATGTGCAGGAGTCCAAGGGATTTCTATATCAGGAAGAACACCTTTGTCCGTCATCCCTTTGCCTTTATCTATAGCCAACCAGCGAGAAGTTGGGAACATCAAAAAGTAATCATCATAATCTACCTTGCAACAATTTGAGTAGTCTAAAATACCAAGCGTTGGACGGCCGATAACTGTTACTTTCTTAAAATTCTTCATCATCTTGACAAAATTATCTCCTGATGATGCACAATAAATATCCGACAAAACAAAAATTTGCTCTGGATAGTGACCACCCTTAACACCTGGAAAAAGCGCGTCCTGATCATCCTGATACCGAACATAGCCTTTCCCTCGATTTTGGAGTAAATTATTACGAAAATCTTCAAGCAGTTTCACCGTATCAGGACTGATATTTTCTTGTTGAAGCCATATTTCAAAGTCTTTTAAGCGTCGATCGACATTTCCTTCTGTATAGAGAATTTCCATTCCATCATCCTGTAAATCAAGAGTGTCATAGCCTTTCCCTTCCTCCAAGCCAAGATGTAAGAGCGGAAAATACAAAGAATCCGTGCCCCCATTGTTGTAACGGACATCTATAATAAGAGTTTCTGTCTCAGTAATCTTCTGCAAGCACTCTTGGTATAAACGGCTAATCGCTTCTTCATCCATAAAATTATCTAAGCGTAGATAGAGGATATCTGACTCCAACTCTTTCCAAAAGATCTGAGCTTTTTGAGCTTGCTGGCTAGCACGAACTGTAATAGACATCTCCTGCCCATCTCGCAAGACGGTCACTTGATCTGCCATCAGTAGCAAATTTGCCCATTCTCGGTATCGTCTTTCTGGAGTCAGACTAATAAAGTACTTTGGGTGTTGCAAAGCTACTTGCTCCAAACTCATCCCGTCCATACCGAGGATTCGATCCCCCACTCGGAGGCCTGTATCTTGGTTTGCTTCCTCGACAAACATTTCCTGCTCACTTATCCTCAAAAGAAAACCTTTCGGACCTGATTTTTTATCATGAAAAGAAACATGCCCAATAATCCCAAAACTAGCAAGATAAGTCCTGACTTGATAGAGAAATTCTTGCTCAGTCATATCATCTGTAATCTTTTCTAGAAAAGGCTGAGGGTTGCACCCTTTGCGATCTTTTACTGTAGATGAATCATGTGTCATAATCCAAACAATGTCTTTAAAAATATCTGTTTTTTTCATACGAGCCATTCCTTCTACCTTAAAATAGTATAGCCTTCTTCACAGCGAAAAAGGAGTTTTTACTACAAAGTTAATCTGCTATCTACCCTTTTTCATGATGTATTTTCGTATAGGTGTTTCAACCATTTGAACGATTTCAAATCCTTCTTTTTGGTAAAGATTGTAAGCTGTTTGATTTGCCTCGTAGACATTTAGAGAAATACCATCTATATCTGCATTTTCAAATGCCAAACTAACAAATTTTCTTAAAGCCTGGCTACCTAAGCCTTGCCCCTGTTTCTGGGGGTTGATAAAAAATCTCCCGATATGAAGATTCTTGTCTTCTAGCCTGATTTTCTGGATAAGCCCCACAAACTCTTGTCCATAAAAGATTGAAAAGATTCCTTCCAAATCTTGCAAGATTTGAATTGTCAAGGGAAAAGGAATCATTGTTCCCATCCATTGTTCTTGAAAGGATTTGCCAAGGGAGTTAGACCATTGGCATACGAGCTGAGCATTTTCTGTGCTCACATTTTCTTCAAAACGAATCATCATCTTGACCTCACCATCTTATCTATGTTTCTCCATTATACTACTTCTCCTATTTTTTACGAATAGATAAGTATGATTGATCTTTATTTTTTTCTTGTCGGGAGCATTCTCGCTTCTTTCTTGGGTTTGGTCATTGACCGTTTTCCTGAGCAATCCATTATCCGACCGGCTAGTCACTGCGATTCCTGTCAGACTCGCTTGCGTCCGTTAGATTTGATTCCTATCCTCTCTCAGCTCTTCAATCGCTTTCGCTGTCGCTATTGTAAGGCTCACTATCCTGTCTGGTATGCCCTTTTTGAATTGGGCTTGGGTGCCCTCTTTCTGGCTTGGTCATGGGGCTTCCTTTCCTTGGGCCAAGTCATTCTAATAACTGCTGGCTTGACCTTGGGAATCTATGACTTTCGCCATCAGGAGTATCCCTTACTGGTCTGGATGACTTTCCACCTAATCCTCATGGCCTGCTCTGGTTGGAATCTGGTTATGGTCTTCTTTCTTGCTCTTGGAATCATGGCCCATTTTATCGATATCCGCATGGGAGCAGGGGATTTTCTATTTCTGGCTTCTTGTGCGCTCGTCTTTAGAGCGACCGAATTACTCATCTTGATTCAGTTCGCTTCTGCGACGGGCATTCTGGCCTTTCTACGGCAAAAGAAAAAGGAAAGACTTCCTTTTGTGCCTTTCCTCTTACTTGCTGTTTGCGTGATTATTTTTGGTAAGCTACTGCTTGTTTGATAAAGTCCTGAATTGGCTCTCCTTGGTGGAGAGCTTTTACAATTTTCGAACCGACGATAACGCCATCTGACACCGCATTGAAGCGTTCTACATCAGCCTGACTAGACACACCAAAACCTGTCAAGACTGGGATGTCAGCTACTTGATGCAATTGTGCCAAGTGCTTGTCCAAGTCTGCACGGTAATTTCCTGACTTCCCTGTCACCCCATTGATGGCAACAGCATAGACAAAGCCTTCTGCTCCCTTGATTAACTCTTTTTGGCGCTCAAGTCCTGTAGTCAAACTTACTAGGGGAATCAAGGCGATATCTGTGTCTGCCAAAAAAGGCTCTACAAAGTTGGCATGCTCATGAGGCAGGTCTGGGATAATCAATCCCTTGACCGCTGTATCTGCCAGATCTTTGACAAATTTGTCCACACCATACTGAAAGAGGGGATTGAAGTAGGTCATAATGACAAGAGGAATTTCTGTTTGAATGGTTTTCAAGGTTTCAACCAAGGTCTGAGTAGAAGTTCCATGAGCTAGACTGCGCAAGCCTGCTTCTTCGATCACAGGTCCATCTGCAACAGGGTCTGAAAAGGGAATGCCCACTTCAATGGCTGAAACACCCAAATCTTCTAGAAAGTGGATTGTTTCTCCTAGTCCATCCAAACCTTTCTCGTGGTCTCCAGCCATGATATAGGGAACGAAAATTCCTTTTCCAGCTGCTTTGATAGCATTCAATTTTTCCGTTAAAGTCTTAGGCATGCGCTTCTCCCTTCTTTGCTGTATCTGCTTCCAAGCGGTCTTTGACTTGAACCACATCCTTGTCCCCACGACCTGATAGACAGACAATTATCGACTTGTCTGGTCCAAGTTCTTTGGCCAATTTCACTGCAAAGGCAATCGCATGGCTTGATTCCAAGGCTGGGATAATCCCTTCCACACGAGACAAGAGTTGGAATCCTTCCAAGGCTTCCTCGTCTGTCACAGGGACATAGCTGGCACGTTTAATATCGTGGTAGTGAGAATGTTCTGGACCGATACCAGGATAGTCCAAACCTGCTGAGATAGAGAAGGCTTCAAGAATTTGACCATGGGCATCTTGGAGCACATCCATAAGAGAACCATGGAGAACACCTGGACGTCCCTTGGTCAAGGTCGCTGCGTGGTGCTCCGTGTCCACACCAAGTCCTGCTGCTTCAGCCCCATACATTGCTACTGACTCATCTTCTACAAAGGGATGGAAGAGACCGATAGCATTCGAGCCCCCACCAACACAGGCTACTAGGGCATCTGGTAGATGTTCACCTGTCAAGTCACGGTACTGTTGTTTAGCTTCTCTACCGATGACACTTTGGAAGTCACGAACGATTTCTGGGAAAGGATGAGGCCCCAAGGCAGAACCAAGGATATAGTGAGTATCATCGATGTTAGCTACCCATGAACGAAGGGCTGCATTAACTGCATCCTTGAGCACGCGCGAACCATCTGTCACGGCCTCAACCTTTGCTCCCAAAAGCTCCATACGGAAGACATTAAGGGCTTGGCGTTTAACATCTTCCTCACCCATGTAGATGGTACATTCCATGTTGAAGAGGGATGCAGCTGTTGCAGTTGCCACACCGTGCTGACCAGCACCAGTTTCTGCGATAATTTTCTTCTTGCCCATGCGTTTAGCCAGAAGAACTTGTCCCAAGGCATTGTTAATCTTGTGGGCCCCTGTATGGTTGAGGTCTTCCCGTTTGAGATAAATCTTGGCTCCGCCGATATGCTGGGTCAAGTTTTTTGCGTAGTAAAGAGGCGTTTCACGTCCTACATACTGGCGTAAGAGCTGATTTAATTCCTCTTGGAAACTGGGGTCTGCCTGACTTTCACGGTAGGCCTTCTCCAACTCCAAAACTGCTGTCATCAATGTTTCTGGGACGAAACGTCCGCCGAATTTTCCGTAAAATCCATCTTTATTTGGTTCTTGATATGCCATGCTTTACCCTCTCTATAAATCTTCTAATCTTTTCATGATCTTTTTGTCCATCTGTCTCCACTCCGCTTGATACATCTACTGCATAGGGAGTAAAGTGTTGAATTGCTTTTACTACATTATCTTCATTAAGCCCACCTGCGATAAAGAAGGGCTGAGCTAGTCCTGTCGTATCCAATTTCCCCCAGTCAAAGGTCTGACCACTCCCTGCCACAGGGGCATCAAAGAGTAGATAGTCTGCCTGAGAATTGGGTACATGCCCCTCTCCATCCACTTGCACAGCCTGAATGCTGGCACAAGGTAAATCCTCAAACAACTCATCCGCCACCTGACCATGAACTTGAACCAAGTCCAAGCCAACCTTTTCAATCGCTTCTAACAGTTCTGCTCGACTTGGTGAAACAAATACGCCAACCTTTTTTACGTCTAAAGGAATGAGCTTTGCCAGCTCAGCAGCCTGATCCAAGGTCACCTGTCTTTTACTAGGTGCAAAGACAAAACCGATGTAGTCCGCTCCTACTGAAACGGCTGTCTCCACCGCTTCCTTGGTCGATAATCCGCAAATTTTAACCTTTGTCAATTTGCAACTCCTTGATTCTCTTGGCCACATCTTCCGCCTGCATAAGAGCTGTCCCTACCAAAATTCCGTTAAAGAATGGTGCTAGTCGTTCCGCATCCTGCCTTGTGAAAATAGCAGATTCAGATATGTACAAGCAATCATCTTTGAAGTGTTGGGCCAAATCCACACTGGTCTGCAAATCGACCTCAAAGGTGGTCAAATTGCGGTTATTAACCCCAATAATCTCAGCACCCAGTCTGTGGGCTACCTCTAGTTCAGCAAGATTGTGAGTCTCCACCAAGACTTCCAGACCAAGCTCTGTCGCGTAGTTATATAGTTCCTTGAGGCGTTCTTCTGACAAAGCAGCCACGATGAGCAATATAACTGTAGCACCGGCATTGCGAGCACGGATAATTTGCTTTTTATCGATGATAAAGTCCTTGTTGAGCGTTGGAATGTTTACCTGACTGGAGATCTCACGTAAATAATCCAAATGCCCTTTAAAGAAAACTTCATCTGTCAAAACCGAAATCATCACTGCGCCGTTTGCTTCATAAGTCTGGGCCTGTTGCACAGTATCCACATTGAGATTGATATCTCCCAGACTAGGGCTAGCCTTCTTGACTTCAGCGATTACCTGCAAACGGTCTTGATGTTGTTTTAAATAGTCAGATAAGCGATAGGTCTGGCGCAAGGGCTGGATTTCCTCCAGCTCCATCTGCTCTACTTCACGCGCCTTCTGCTCTAAGATTCGTGCTAAAAATTCCTGACTCATTTTTGGTACTCCTGTAACAGTCTGAGTTTTTCAAGGGCCTTGCCACTAGCAATTACTTGACTGGCCAAGGCAACTCCTTCCTTGATACTAGCTACCTTACCATTGGCATAGAAACCAAGACCAGCATTTAAAACTGTCGTTTCCAAGAATGGACTTGGTTCATTTTGAAGAACGCTGAGCAAAATTTCTGCATTTTCCTGAGCATTCCCACCACGGATATCTTCAATAGCGTAGCGCTCCATTCCCAAATCCTCTGGAGTAAAGTTTGACAAGGTGATTTCGCCATTTTCAAGAAGAGCAATCTTGGTTGTTCCGTTCAAGCCAGCTTCATCTAGCCCTTCTGGTCCAGCAACCACGATGGCACGTTTGCGACCCATATTTTTCAAAACTTGAGCTGTGCTTTCTAGAAGTTCTGGACGACTAATACCAAGCAACTGTGTTTCCAAGGCCATTGGGTGAATCAGTGGACCAGTCAAGTTCATGATTGTTGGAATTCCCAATTCCAAACGAGCGGGCATGATGTATTTCATAGCTGGGTGCATATTTTTAGCAAAGAGAAAGACGATGCCAGTTTTATCAAAGACCTTACCTAGTTCAGCCGGTTTGAGGTCTAGGTTAATGCCCAAGGCTTCGAGAACATCTGCAGAACCAGATTTAGAAGAAATCGAGCGGTTACCGTGTTTTGCCATATGAACACCACCACCAGCCAAGACAAAGGCTGAAGTTGTGGAAATGTTGAAGCTGAAGGATTTGTCTCCACCTGTACCACAGTTGTCCATGGCATCATGAATTTCAGTTGGAATGTGTTGGGCGTGGCCTCTCATGACTTGGGCAATGGCTGTACGCTCTTCAGGTGTTTCCCCCTTCATCTTAAGAGCCAAGAGAAGAGAAGCAATCTGTGCTTCAGTTACACGCCCAGTTACGATACGCTCAATGACATCCGTCATTTCCACACCTGATAAATTTTCAAATTTTGCTAGTTTTTCAATAATTTCTTTCATCCTAGTTTCCTCACTTTACAACCTTCTCGATAAAATTCCGAATAGAAGACAAACCGTCTGGCGTTCCGATACTCTCTGGATGGTACTGGAAGCCATAAATTGGTAGGTTTTTGTGTTGAATTCCCATGATAGCTTGATCATCAGTCGAACGAGCTGTCACTTTAAAGTCTTCTGGCATTTCTTCAATCAAAATACTGTGGTAACGCATAACCGCACGGCCATCCTCGATGCCTTGATACAAAACAGATGGCGCTTCAAAGCTGATATTGCTCTGTTTCCCATGCATGACTTTGGGAGCCAAGCCAAGCTTACCACCAAAGACTTCTGCAATGGCTTGATGACCCAGACAAATCCCAAGAATCGGCTTTTTGCCAGCAAAGTCACGAATCATATCTTCCATCTTACCAGCATCAACTGGCCAACCTGGACCTGGAGAAAAGACCAGACCGTCTGCTTTTTCAGCTTCTTCATACAGCTTAGAATCATCATTTCTCAAGACCTGAACTTCTGCGAAATTTCCAATGTATTGAGCCAAGTTATAGGTAAAAGAATCATAGTTGTCAATCAATAAAATCATGGTCTTAGTTCTCCAATTCTAGTCATAGATTTAGCTTTGTTAATGGTTTCTTGATATTCGTTTTGGGCGATGGAGTCGTAGACAATCCCTGCCCCAGCCTGCACATAAGCTGTTTGATTTTTGAGAATCATAGTTCGGATGGCAATGGCAAAATCCATATCACCCGTCGCAGACAAGTAGCCGATTGCTCCTGCGTATACGCCCCGTTTTTCTGTTTCCAGTTCATAGATCCGTCTCATGGCCCGAATCTTTGGTGCTCCAGAAACGGTTCCAGCAGGAAGTGTTGCTTTCAAGGCATCCATGGCAGTGAGTTCTGGAAGCAAACGCCCCTTGACCACACTGGTCAAATGCATGACGTAGCGGAAGAGCTCCACTTCCATATACTTAGTGACTTGGACACTGGCCGTTTCAGAGATGCGGCCAATATCATTGCGTCCCAAGTCTACTAACATTCGATGCTCTGCTGTTTCCTTCTCATCCGAAAGCAGGTCTGTCGCCAAAGCCTTGTCTTCTTCATCCGTAGCTCCTCTTGGTCGTGTCCCTGCAA
This sequence comes from Streptococcus halitosis, assembly GCF_023147855.1. Taxonomy (GTDB): domain Bacteria; phylum Bacillota; class Bacilli; order Lactobacillales; family Streptococcaceae; genus Streptococcus; species Streptococcus halitosis_B. The sequence continues at coordinate 41,593 of NZ_JAHXOP010000003.1, read as the reverse complement.
TCGGATTGGTTGTCACGATGCCATTTTTGACAGAAACCAAACTTTCTGGACTGGCACCGATGATTTGATAATCCCCAAAGTCATAGAAATAGAGGTAATTAGAAGGATTAGTCACGCGGAGATTTCTGTAGAAGTCAAACGGATTTCCAGTAACTTCTGCTGAGAAACGCTGGCTGAGCACGCATTGGAACATATCCCCATTACGAATCAAGTCACGAGCTGTTTCGACCATTTGCTCAAACTTCTGAGGAGCGATATGGGGTTTGAAGTCCAGCGGAGATAAATCCAAGTCTTCAAATTCATTTGAAGCAGGAATGCGTAATTCCTCCAGCACTTGCTTCAAGGCTTCTTCCAAATCTTCTTGACTGCGATCACTATAGAGAGTATCCTCGATAACATGGATTTTTTCTTTCTTGTGGTCAAAGACCATATAGCTCTCAAAGACAAAGAAATGCATGTCTGGCGTCCCAATGGTATCCTCAGGGATTTGACCAATTTCTTCATAAAGCGAAATCATATCGTAACCAACAAAACCAATGGCTCCCCCACCAAAAGGGAGGTCTGAATGGTGCTGGCTCTTATGAGTCACTTCATAAAGAAAATCCAAGGGATCACGATCAATCACTTGTCCATTTTGATAAAGGACTCCATTTTCAAACTGAATCTCAAAAACTGGATTATAGGCTAGGATAGAAAAACGAGCGGTTTCCTTGTCTCTCGGAATACTCTCTAAAATAACCTTGTGTTGCCCCTTTAGGCGCATATAAGCCAAGATTGGTGATAAGACATCTCCATGAATGATCCGTTCCATTGTAATTTCCCTTTCAGTTTCTTATTTTTAATTTTTGGTCTTTTTTCTATTTCCCTTAAATAGTGCGGACGGGAGCAACTTTCTCCGAAATTTCATCCCTAATTTTCGAGACTTAGGTCTCAAAAATTCCGTTCTAGAGAAGCATCTTTGCTTCTCTAGAATACCACTATAGCGGGAAATAGCGGGTCAATGCTCACTTCGTTAGCAAATATTTTATAGAAATCTATCTAGTGATGAAGCATAATTTAAAACTGATAGCCATATCTACGATAAATATATAAAAATCCCCACGCAAACTAACTTGCGTGAGGACGAAATTCGCGGTGCCACCTCAATTATAGGATTTCTCCTATCTCTCATTCCTGTCTCAGAAAGCTCCTGTAACAGGCTGTGCGATAAAGGGCACTCCCTTGAGAATTATGTTTTCTTCTCTCGTTTCAGATGGGCCCAACCTTACAGCTTCCTCTGCTTGTTTCCAGCAACCACAAGCTCTCTGTGAGAGAAAGAACTGTAATTTTTCCATCTTTTATTTTTTAGCTTCTAGGTAGTCTGCAATAGCAGCTACGTCCTTGTCTCCACGACCAGAGACATTGATGATGATAATCTCATCTTTACCTAGTTTCGGTGCACGTTTAACTGCTTCTGCGATGGCATGCGAACTTTCAATCGCTGGGATAATCCCTTCAGTCTTGCTTAATAAAAGCAAGGCTTGAACAGCTTCTTCGTCTGTCGCTGCCACATATTCCACGCGACCTGAATCTTTAAAGTAGGCGTGTTCTGGACCAACGCCTGGATAGTCCAAACCAGCTGAAATAGAGTAAACTGGCGCCAGCTCTCCATCTTCCTTAAAGACTGCATAAGTCTTCATACCGTCGACAATTCCGACACTACCCTTTGTCATAGTGGCTGCATGCTTGTCTGTGTCCAGTCCGTGACCGGCAGCTTCGACCCCAACCAATTTGACTTCTTCATCAGCCACATACTGTGAAAAAGCACCGATGGCATTGGAACCACCACCTACACAGGCAATAACGTAGTCTGGTAAACGGCCTTCTTTTTCTAAGATTTGACGGCGAGATTCTTCACTGATGACCTTTTGGAATTCATGAACAATGGTAGGATAAGGATGAGGCCCTACAGCAGATCCCAAAACGTAGAAGGCTTCAAGGTCATTCATCCATGCTCCAAAGGCTGCATCAACCGCATCCTTGAGAGTTCGTGTTCCCGTTTCAACCGCGTGAACAGTTGCTCCCATCATCTCCATGCGGAAAACATTGAGGCGTTGACGTTCCACATCTTCTGCCCCCATGTAGACATCACAAGCCATACCAAACTTGGCTGCAGCCGCTGCAGTCGCAACACCGTGTTGACCAGCTCCTGTTTCCGCGATCACTCGTTTTTTGCCCATACGTTTGGCAAGAAGAATTTGTCCTAAAACGTTGTTAAGCTTGTGAGAACCAAGGTGATTCAGGTCTTCGCGCTTGAGATAAATCTTAGCCCCACCTAGGTGGTCTGTTAAACTTTCCGCAAAATAGAGCGGTGTTTCGCGACCGGAATAGTCCTTCAAGTAATGGCGAAACTCAGCCAAAAACTCTGGATCATCCTTGTACTTATCAAATGTCACTTCCAACTCATCCAACAAAGCCTGAATCGGCTCCGGTACAAAACTACCACCAAATTGTCCAAAATAACCTTTAGTTGTCATAAATTTTTCCTCTTTCTGTATTCATTTGACTTTTTGTTTGCTTTTAGTAGCAGGCAAGGAGCTACAGATAGAACTCAATACTCTTCGAAAATCAAATTCAAACCACGTCAACGTCGCCTTGCCGTACTCAAGTACAGCCTGCGGCTAGTTTCCTAGTTTGCTCTTTGATTTTCATTGAGTATAAGTTCATCAAAGCGACTCAAGGCCCTAATAAAAGATAAACAAAACGACGGATAGAAAAAAGCCCACACACAGAATCTACTTCCGTGTGAGGGCGTTAGTAACGCGGTGCCACCTCAATTATAAAGGGACTATCCCCCTTTACATCTCTACCTTGTCTAACAACAAGTTGCACTGTAAGGTGTGCGCACCGAACTTTCATTGTTTCAAATTCATTTTTAAAATCAGCCCACTTTCACTACTTTCAACCACCTGTTCACAATCACCACAGGCTCCCTGAAGATCAAACATAGTTACTTTTCTGATTTATTGAGAATATTATATGTTATTGTTCTATCTTTGTCAAGATTTTTTATGATTTTTTTCCTGAACCGAGGATTTCTTCGGAAATTCTCACCAAAGTCTGAACGATGTAATCAACTTCTTCATCGCTTAATTTTGTATGAAGAGGAAGGGTAATTTCATTTTCAAAGAAGGCATAGGCTCTTGGATAATCTGCCATATCAAAACCAAGATTCTTATAGGCTGTCAAGAGAGGAAGCGGTTTATAGTGTACATTACTTGCAATTCCTGCTTTGGCCAATTCTTGGATGATTTGGTTACGCTCTTCTAGGCTAGCACCTTCTACATGGGTGATGTAGAGGTGGCGTGAAGATTCGACAGTATCAGTCTTGTGTGCCAGTGGGTGAATACGAGTACCCGCAAAACCACGATCATAACGATCCACGATGTCCTTACGACGTTGTAGCAACCCAGGGTAACGGTCCAATTGTACCAAACCAATCGAAGCCATGATATCCGTCATGTTGCACTTGTAGGCCGGTGTAACGATATCGTATTCCCATGAACCCAGTTGCATCTTGGCAAGGGCGTCTTTGGTTTGACCATGAAGGGAAAGGATCTGGAATTCCTTGTACATCTCTTCATCGTCAATCGCTGGATTGGACTTCCAAGTCGCACTTCCTCCCTCAGCCGTTGTAAAGTTTTTAACGGCATGGAATGAGAAGGAAGTAAAGTCAGCGATAGAGCCAGTAGGGTGTCCTTTATAAGTTGATCCCAAAGCATGGGCACTATCAGAGACAATCACGATACGGTTAAAGAGCTTTTGCCACTTGCTAGTAGCTGTAAAGAGGTCGCGTTTCTTCTCCACAATTTGGAACAAACGGTCATAGTTGCAAACAATCCCTGCAAGGTCTACTGGGATGATCACCTTAGTCTTTTCAGTGATGGCTTGCTCAAGAAGGTCATAGTCCATCTCAAACGTATCTGCTTGGATATCCACCATGACAGGTGTTGCTCCTACGTGTGTGATGACACTACATGAAGCTGTGTAAGTCATAGCTGGAACGATGACTTCATCACCTGGTCCCACTTCCAAAACACGTAAAATCAACTCAAGAGCGGCTGTCGCAGAGTTGAGACAGACAGTCTTAGGTGTCTGTGTGTATTGTGACAAGCGACGCTCCAGTTCTTTTGTCTTAGGACCTGTTGTGATCCAACCAGAACGCAGGGTATCCGCTACTTCAGCAATTTCAGCTTCGGTAATATCAGGTGGTGAAAATGGAATATTGTAATTTGGCATTGATTTGCTCCTTTTATCTGTACTCATTTTCTCATGACTACTTTATTTTAGTACCTCAAACACGGTTTGAAACATGATTTTGATGTCTCCAAGGAAACTAAATTCTCGGAGATAGGCGAGATTATAGCGCATCTTTTCAGGGAGGACATGTTCGACATAGGCCTGGTCAACTGACAGACCTTTCTCCGTCATTTGACTGATGATGGTGTCCTCATCCTTGTAGTTGATGCTGGCTGGAGAGGTGATACCTGCTGGCAAGAGCAAGGTCGCCATCATTTCAGGACTATACTGCTCCGTGTAGCGTGGCACCTCAGGTCGTGTCCCAACAAAGGACATCTCGCCTTTAAGGACATTGACTAGCTGAGGTAGTTCGTCCAAACGCACACGGCGGATGAAATTTCCCACTTTGGTAATACGGCTATCGTTAGCAGAAGTCACTAGACTTCCTTTTTTATCCGCATCCGTTACCATGGTACGGAACTTCCAAATCTTGAACGGACGGTTGTACTGGGTCACGCGCTCTTGCTTGTAAATGACAGGTCCCTTGCTATCCAACTTGATCCAAATACTCAAGATAAGAAAGACGGGAGAAGTCAAAACTAGCAAAAACAAGGCCAGAACCCAATCCAGGCAACGCTTGAAAATCAGCGAACCCTTCCTTTTAGAGACAAGCTGGTAGTAAGACTCAACCTCGCTTGATTGCATTTCCACGGGCAAGTCCTCCCATTTCAGCATGCTGTTTCTCCTTTGTTTTTATTATACTATTTGTCAACATTTTTCATTATACCACAAAATAGAAAAGGCGGTGCAAGAAAGCTGTAATTTGGAGGAATTCTTATTAGGACATGGCCCCTGCCTGCAAGCTATACATCTTGTGATAGGTTCCTCCCAAGGCCAAGAGTTCCTCATGGGTTCCACTCTCGATGATGCGCCCCTTGTCCAAGACATAGATACAGTTGGCATCTTGAATAGTTGAAAGGCGATGAGCGATGGCAATGGTCGTCCGCCCCTGTCTCATTTTAGCCAGAGAAGCTTGAACCAGACTTTCTGTCTCAGAGTCAATATTGGCTGTCGCTTCATCCAAAATCAGGATTTTAGGTTGACTAGCGACTGTTCTAGCAAAGGCAAGAAGCTGGCGCTGTCCAGTAGAAAAGCTCGAACCACGCTCGGAAACAGGAGCATCATAGCCCAGCGGAAGATCTTGAATAAAGGAATCCGCATCGACAAAGGCAGCCGCAGCCTGGACCTCTTCATCACTAAGATCTTGGTACATGGCGATATTGGACTTAATAGTCCCATGATAGAGGAAGGGATCCTGCAAGACTAGACCGATATTTTTTCTCAATTCTTGCTGGCTATAGTTTCGGATATCCACTTCATCCAAGAGAACTCGCCCTGACTGAAATTCATAAAAACGCATGAGGACATTGATAATCGAAGATTTCCCCGAACCTGTATGCCCTACAAAGGCAATGGTTTCACCCTTATCAACCGAAAAGGAAATATCATCCAGAATCTGGTGTTTTCCATCATATGAGAAACACACGTGCTCAAACCGAATATTACCTTCTTTAATCTTTGCTTGGCTATCCTTTTGAAGAGGCTCATAGGTCCTCTCATCAATCAAGGCAAAAACACGACCTGCAGAAACCATAGAAGTTTGAAGGGTTGAAAAGTTTTGCGTCACCTCAATCAAGGGGTCAAAGAGCCGATTGATGTACTGGATAAAGGCATACATGGTTCCGGCTGTTATCCCGATAGAAAGACCACGGTAACCAAAGTAAGCCATCAAAACTGTGTAACCTAAGAGTTTCAGCAAACTCATGGCAGGTCTCAAAAAGAGGGCATCCAAGGCTACAGATCGGTTGGCGTAGACCAAGTGTTCTTGGTTAATCTCATCAAATTCTGCCTGCAGGCGCTTCTCTTGATTAAAGGCTTGGATTATTCTGATTCCTTCGATATTTTCAGCCAGCTTGCTATTGATATCCGATAAGAGACTTCTGGTTTTCTCAATAATCTTGACTGACTTTTTCCGATAGAGATTGACTAAAAGGAAAATCAAAGGAAGAAAGAGCAGAACTAAAACTGTCAAGCGATAGTCTAAAACCAACATGGTATAAAGGGTTGTCAGAAAGATAAAAACTGCTGAGATAAAACTGGATAAAATCCCTGAAAACATATCACTGATGGTCTCGGTATCATTAGTTAAACGAGAGACAATCGAACCAGCTGGCGTCTTGTCAAAGTAAGACATACCCAGTTTCTCCATATTGGAAAAGGCATCCCGACGAATATCTCTAACGATACTGTAGGACACGCGCGCAAAGAGAAGATTTCCGACATACTGAACTAGAGTTTGCAGGATGTAAAGACCATAGTAGACCAGCAAAACGGTCACAGCAAGTTGGTTGAGATTGCTGAGATACTGGTCGATAAAGTGGGAAGCTACAAGGGGAATGACACTTTTAATGACCGTCGTCGCGAGGAGAAAACTGAGTGCCAAAAAGGTCAGGAGGCCATAGGGCTTGAGATAAGACATCAAGCGCTTCAATACAGCCCATTGTTCTTTCTTATTCTGCATCTTCTTCTCCTTTCATTTCCAACTGCTGAGACTGATAGGTTTGGGCATACCAGCCATCTAAAGCTAGCAGGTCTTCGTGTGTACCGCGTTCTATGATTTGGCCATTTTGCAGAACCAAAATCAGATCTGCATGGACGACTGCACTGAGACGATGGGCTGTGATGATAGTTGTCTTATCCTTCCGCGTCTCCTTGAGATTATCGATGATCGCATACTCTGTCTTGGCATCCACGGCTGACAAGGAATCATCTAAAATCAAGATATCAGGGTCTAAAATCATAGCCCGACTCATGGCCAGACGTTGCTTTTGCCCACCTGATAGACTAACTCCTTTTTCACCGATCAGCGTATCAAATCCCTGAGGCATGTCCACAATATCTTTATAAACTTGAGCTAGCTTAGTCGCTTCCCCAACTGCTGAAAGGGGCAAGTTCGGATTGCCAAAACGGATATTGTCTAAGATCGAAGTCGCAAAGAGGAACTGGTCCTGAGGAACATAGCCCATGAGACTGCGAAGGTCTGTCAGACGATAGTCTCGAATATCATGACTGTTTAGGTAAATGGCTCCCTTATCCACATCGTATTCACGCAAGAGGAGCTTAATCAATGATGTTTTCCCAGAGCCTGTCTGTCCGACCAAGCCAAGAGTTTCCCCTTTTTCCAAACTAAAGTGAATATCCGTCAGTGTTTTCTCATTTTCAAAGGCAAAACTATCAATATCGTACTCCAAACGTCCATTTTCAATACCGTCCAGAGGAAACTCAGGATCTTGTACAGGTGATTCCTGAGACAAAAGTTCCTCAATCCGCTGGTAAGAAACCTTCCCTCGCTGAGTGATATTAAAGAGGAAACCGATAGCCATAAGAGGCCAAACTAGCATATCCAAGTAGCTGATAAAGGTAACCAGATTCCCAACCGTAATCTGCCCCTCCTGAACCATCAAGGAACCGACCAAAAGGGTTAAAACATAGGATGAACCAACAAATAAGAGAACCATTGGGTCAAAGAGACTATCGTATTTCATGGTTTGCAGATTCTTTTGGAAGGTCAATTCATTTACTTCCCGAAAAGATGCCAATTCATCAGACTGATAACCGAAAGACTTGGTCACCTTGATACCTGATACAGACTCCTGCACCTTGTTATTGAGCTCAGAAAAGGCAGCCTGTGATTCGCCAAAAGCCTTGTGGGTCTTTCTCCCTAGACGACTGGTCGCATAAGCCATGAAAGGCAGGGGCAGAATGGCAACCAAGGTCATTTGCCAAGAAATACTAAAAAGCATGGTCAGCAAAGTCACCAAAGCCGTGATGGAAGCATCCACTGCTGACATGACTCCTCCACCTGCGAGACGAGTTAAAGCATTGATATCATTTGTAGCGTGTGCCATCAAGTCCCCCGTCCGATAGGTCTGATAAAAGGCTGGCGACATTTTAGTAAAATGCTCAAACAAGCGAGAGCGCATAATCTGCCCTAGACGATAAGAAGTTCCAAGGATATACATGCGCCAAACATAGCGCAGATAGTACATCCCGAAGGCTGCCAGCAGCAGATAAAATAGATTAAGAAAGAGGTCCTGATGGGTTAATTGTCCCGATGTAATGGCATCAATGACCCGTCCCATGACCATGGGGGGAATGAGATTGAGGACGGAAACCAAGATCAAGGCCACAATCCCGACTAGATAACGGCGTTTTTCTAACTTGAAAAACCACCAAAGTTTTTGAATAATGGACATAAAATCCCTTTCTGATTGCAAATGGAAACCTGAGGCCAAGACTCAATGAAAATCAAAGAGCAAACTAGGAAACTAGCCGCAGGCTGCTCAAAGCACTGCTTTGAGGTTGTAGATAGAACTGACGAAGTCAGTAACCTACATACGGCAAGGCGACGTTGACGCAGTTTGAATTTGATTTTTGAAGAGTACAAGACCTCAGGTTTTTCTTATTCATAGGTTACGACTGAGACGACACCCTTGTCGTACTCAGCGATAAAGATATTGGCCACATTGTCATACCCTTGTTTGCTGAGGTTATCAAGCAGCCATTCTTCGCTCCGACCAATGGTCTCCAAAATTTCAACTTGGATCACACCGTCTGTGACAACAGGATACTTGGGATTCTCATCTCCCATTTGGACTACGATGAGTTGACCATTTTGCTCCTGCATCGCTCGTTTGACTTGTTTCATTTGGAAAATTCCCTGACTACGAAGCTTAAGAGCTACGTCCGCTGCTGACAAACCAACCGAACGGCAGGCTTCTGGATCAATCTTCCCATTTTTAATAAGCAGGGTTGGCTTCCCATCAATCAAACGTTTCACAAAGTGAACATTGTTGTTCAGCCATTTGAGCGTCAAGACCAGAATGGTCCACATAATCAGGATAACTGCATACTGAAGGATACTGATGGCGCTATTGTAAATCACCCCACCAATGATACCCCCTAGCACATAGTTCTGAATTTGATCTATTGCTGAGTTAGGCGCTAGGTTGCCCTTTCCTGTCACATTGATTACAAAAACCAGAGAAAAGAGACCCAAGGCTAGTTTGATTAAAATTTCCATATAATTGAGTGTCATTTGTTCACCTCCACCAGTTCAATTGCATCTGTTTTATACAATTCCACTTTCTCTAACAGGTACTTGTCTGGCTCACTGCCGTTCAGGGCACGATAATAACGATCTCCTACCTTAAGAAGTGCTCCATCAGTGTTTGTGGAAGTATTAACATAGACTTCTGACTTGTCTACTCCCAAATCTTTGGAAACAAGCTCGATGAAATGAAGTGAAGTTTGAAATTTATTGTTAGAAACTTGATTGTTTTGATAAGTCGTGATGCTGACCAAAAGGAGAGCTAATAAGGTCAGAGCTGAAATCATGACCAACTCACGAAATTTGGTCCCCTTTTTATCATGGTATGCCTTGAAAGCAAAAAAACCTGTCACAGCTAATAGAACAATCCCAAAGCCAACCATGATACCATTTTGCTGACCGATTTGGCTGAGGACATAGTCATAAGAGTAGAATTTCATGTATTTTCACTCCCCTTCATAAAATCATTCTTCATTATAAACGAAAGAGGGTGATTTTTCAAACCATACGTTGGGGAAATACGCCTTTTTTTGATATAATATAGTCTATAATCTGAATGAAAAAGGTAACTTTATGAAACTCATCTCATGGAATATTGATTCCCTCAATGCAGCCCTAACGAGTGACTCAGCTCGCGCTAAGTTGTCCCAAGAAGTCCTACAAACCTTGGTCGCTGAAAATGCTGATATCATCGCTATCCAGGAAACCAAGCTTTCTTCAAAAGGGCCTACAAAAAAACACTTGGAAATTTTAGAAGAGCTCTTCCCAGACTATGAAAACACTTGGCGCTCTTCCCAAGAACCTGCCCGCAAAGGCTACGCTGGAACCATGTTCCTCTATAAGAAAGAACTCACACCAACGATCAGCTTCCCAGAAATCGGTGCTCCTTCTACCATGGATTTGGAAGGCCGCATCATCACCTTGGAATTTGATACATTTTTCGTAACGCAAGTTTACACTCCAAATGCTGGTGATGGTTTGAAACGCTTGGAAGAGCGTCAAGTCTGGGACGTCAAATATGCTGAGTATTTGGCTCAACTAGACAAAGAAAAAACAGTCCTTGCGACGGGTGACTATAACGTAGCCCACAAGGAAATCGACCTTGCAAACCCTGCTAGCAACCGCCGTTCGCCTGGATTTACAGACGAGGAACGTGCTGGTTTTACCAACCTTTTGGCAACTGGATTTACTGACACTTTCCGCCATATTCACGGCGATGTCCCAGAACGTTATACTTGGTGGGCACAACGCAGCAAGACTTCTAAAATCAACAATACAGGCTGGAGAATCGACTACTGGCTCACCAGCAACCGCGTGGCTGACAAGGTGACCAAGTCTGATATGATTGACTCCGGTGCGCGCCAAGACCATACACCCATTGTCATGGAGATTGAGCTCTAAGGAGAAAATGAATGGACTATCAAGCTGTCATTCCTGAATTTGTAGTATCTGACCTCGAAAAGTCACGACACTTCTACTGCGACTTGCTGGGATTTTCTGTCGAATACGAGCGTCCAGAGGAGAAATTTCTCTTTCTTTCTCTTGAAGAATGCCAGCTAATGATAGAGGAGGGAACCCCCGAGGAACTGGCTAACCTTACCTACCCTTTTGGAAAAGGTGTCAACCTATCCTTTGGTATAAAGGATGTCCCACAACTTTATCAAAAAGTGACCGAGGCCAACTATCCTATTTATCGTCCTTTGACCAAGAGAACATTTCGTGTTGGGGATCACTATATCTATCCTCACGAATTTGCAGTCTTGGACCCAGATGGCTATTTTTTAAGATTTAGTGAATAGAATAATAGAACCCTACAATACTGTATCTCGTTGTAGGTTTCTTTTTTGTTCGTTTTTTTCATTAAAACACTAACAAAACATTTGATTTCTAAAGCTATTTAGTGTAAAATAATGACATTAACGCTATTGCGTTTGATAATAGTACCATTTTACTTGTTTATGTCGTGAATTGGCACGACGTTTCTACAAGGTGCCGGAACACCTAACAATGAGTAAGTCTGTTGAGGGTATGTTTTTAAACATACCTATTTTGAGGGCTTGCTTATCTGTTAAGTAGGTCCTTTTTTCTAGCCCTTTTTGAGATGATAAAGGCGATAGAAAAATACAAAAGAGTTTAGACTTTAGGAGGTCTTATGAAATTATTAGAAGAGCGCATCCTTCAGGATGGGCATATCTTGGGTGACAACATCCTCAAGGTAGATTCCTTTTTAACCCACCAAGTTGACTATCGTTTGATGCGGGAGATTGGTAAGGTTTTTGCGGAAAAATTCGCATCTGCTGGCATTACCAAGGTTGTAACGATTGAAGCTTCAGGGATCGCCCCAGCTGTTTTTACAGCTGAAGCCTTAGATGTCCCTATGATTTTCGCCAAGAAAGCTAAAAACATCACCATGAATGAAGGAATCTTAACTGCTCAAGTCTACTCCTTTACCAAGCAGGTGACGAGCACGGTCTCCATCGCTGGAAAATTCCTCTCACCTGAGGACAAGGTCTTGATTATCGATGATTTCCTAGCTAATGGCCAAGCTGCCAAAGGCTTGATCCAAATCATCGAACAAGCCGGAGCAAAAGTTGAAGCGATAGGTATCGTGATTGAAAAGTCTTTCCAAGATGGTCGTGATTTGCTTGAAAAAGCTGGCTATCCAGTTCTATCACTGGCTCGCTTGGATCGTTTTGAAAACGGTCAGGTCGTATTTAAGGAGGCAGATCTCTAATGCAAAAACAAGAAAAACATTCGCAAGCAGCCGTTCTTGGCTTGCAGCACTTACTAGCCATGTACTCAGGTTCTATCCTGGTTCCCATCATGATTGCGACAGCTCTTGGCTATTCAGCTGAGCAGTTGACCTACCTAATCTCCACAGATATCTTCATGTGTGGGGTGGCCACCTTCCTCCAACTCCAACTCAACAAATACTTTGGAATTGGACTACCAGTCGTTCTCGGAGTAGCCTTCCAATCCGTCGCTCCTTTGATTATGATTGGGCAAAGCCACGGTAGCGGTGCTATGTTTGGTGCCCTTATCGTTTCAGGGATTTATGTGGTTCTGATTTCAGGCATCTTCTCAAAAGTGGCCAATCTCTTCCCATCTATCGTAACAGGCTCTGTCATTACCACGATTGGATTGACCCTGATTCCTGTCGCTATTGGAAATATGGGAAATAACGTTCCAGAGCCAACCGGTCAAAGTCTCTTGCTTGCTGCAATCACTGTTCTGATCATCCTCTTGATCAACATCTTTACCAAAGGATTTATCAAGTCTATCTCCATTTTGATTGGTCTGGTTGTCGGAACCGCCATTGCTGCTACTATGGGTTTGGTTGATTTCTCCCCTGTTGCGGCAGCACCACTTGTCCATGTTCCTACTCCCCTCTACTTTGGGGTGCCAACCTTTGAAATCTCCTCTATCGTCATGATGTGTATCATTGCAACGGTGTCTATGGTTGAGTCAACGGGTGTTTACCTAGCCTTGTCTGATATCACAAAAGACCCAATCGACAGCACGCGCCTACGCAACGGCTACCGCGCAGAAGGTTTAGCTGTCCTTCTCGGAGGAATCTTTAATACCTTCCCTTACACAGGATTTTCACAAAACGTTGGTTTGGTTAAATTGTCAGGTATCAAGACTCGCCTGCCAATCTATTATGCAGCTGGTTTCCTAGTCCTCCTTGGACTTCTACCTAAGTTTGGCGCCCTTGCCCAAATCATTCCAAGCCCTGTTCTTGGTGGTGCCATGCTGGTGATGTTTGGTTTTGTTTCCCTTCAAGGGATGCAAATCCTCGCCCGTGTTGACTTTGCTAACAATGAGCACAACTTCCTTATCGCAGCTGTTTCAATCGCTGCAGGTGTCGGACTCAATAACAGTAATCTCTTTGTCAGCATGCCTACAGCCTTCCAAATGTTCTTCTCAAACGGAATCGTCGTAGCCAGCCTACTTGCCATTGTACTCAATGCCGTATTAAATCGGAAAAAGAAATAAGAAAAAGAGGCTCACACCTCTTTTTTGTTTCTCTATATCCTTACCTGTCTTTTTTCAGACCGCTGGCCTGTGACAAACATGGTAAAGGTTGCTTTGCAGACATTTCTGCCTTCTTGATTGGTGATATCGACATCTACCACACAGGTTGTGCGTCCATGATGGACACATTCTCCTTTAATGGTCAGTACATCATCTAGTTTTCCTGCCTTGAGGTAGTTGATAGAGGACTGAAGCGTCACTCCATCTAGCCCCAGCGAGATAACCACCAAACCACTAATCTGATCACAAAGTGTAAAGAGATAACCTCCATGGGCATTGCCATAGTAGTTGAGCGACGAGTCCACTATTTTCGTCGTCACCACAACGTGACCATCTCTCATTTGTTCTATTTCATAATTTTCAAAGGCAGATATAGCGTCAAAATGAAAATCTTTCATCGTTTCCTCCTGATATTTCAAACGACCCTATGATACTACTTTTTATAGGACTATGCAAGGAGAAAGCTCCTAGTCTGGCAAAATTCCGACCTGTTCTACAAAGCGCATAAAGGCTGCCTGTCCTTGTTTCGTCTGCTTGTAAACCCCCGCGTCCTCCAGAACACGTGCAAAGATGTCACCCACAGAGTCCTTGACGATTTCAAGGGCTTTTTCTTTATCTGCTAGGTCCAGATGTTGGGCTTTGAGCTGGTCTGCCCATTCCTGATGATAGTCGGCAACTGTAACCCCTTCTCCCACGAGGTAGCTGGCAACTTGCTCCACTTCTGCCTTCAAACGAGGTGGAAGAATAGCCAAGCCCATGACCTCAATCAAGCCGATATTTTCCTTCTTGATATGTTGGACATCCTTGTGGGGATGATAGATGCCATCAGGATGCTCTGCTGAAGTTTGATTGTCCCGTAAAACCAAGTCCAACTCAAACTGTCCATCGCGTTTACGCGCAATGGGTGTGATAGTGTGATGCGGTGTCCCATCTGTTTCTGCTAAAATCTGCACTGCAGGGTCTGAATACTGACGCCATTCCTGTAAAATCTTATCAGCCAAGTTGATCAAATCCTCTTTAGAATCCGAGTTCAAACGTAGCACTGACATTGGCCACTTGACAATCCCAGCCTTGACCTGCTCAAATCCAGCAAATCGGAAAGGCTTTTGCAAGGGAGCCAATTCCATAGGAAATACGTGACGGCCTCCTTGATAGTGATCATGAGTGAGAATAGAACCTCCCACAATCGGTAGGTCGGCATTCGAACCCGCAAAATATCCCGGAAATTGCTCTACGATCGCCAGCAGACGCTCAAAGCTCTGACGACTAATGGCCATGGGACGATGCTGGCCGTCTAAGAAGATACAGTGCTCATTAAAATAAGCATAGGGCGAATACTGGAAGCCCCACTCCTGACCCGCCATTTCAAAACGGATAATGCGGTGATTGCTGCGAGCTGGATGGTTAATTCGACCATGATAGCCTTCGTTCTCTAGACAAAGCTGACACTGGGGATAATTGCTAGCTTGCACCAACTTGGCTGCTGCAATCTCCTTGGGATCCTTTTCAGGCTTAGAGAGGTTGATGGTAATCTCAAGTTCTCCGTAGTCAGATGGAACACGATAAGCAATATTTTTTGCAATGGCCTTGAGTTTGATGTAGTCATTTTTCTGGCTAAGTTGGTAGAAGTCCGCAATTGCCTGTTCGGGAGATTGGGCATAGGTTGCCCAGAAGTCACGATTGACCTGACTTGGACAAGGCGTTACTAAGTCCATTAGTTCAGCACCGAGGATTTCACGCGTAGCCTGACTATCCTCAATCGTCTCTAATCGAACCGCTTCCTCAACCAACTGGTCCTTGAGGTCAATCAATTTATCTAGACCAGTCTCAACTTCCAAAACACCTTCGCCTACTCGTGCCAAAACACGATTGGTCAGGTAGATTCGATCCATTTCCTCAAATGAACTTTCAGCAATAACGTGTGTTATAAATTTATCTACTAAGGTCACTATAGAGCCTCCTTTTGACTAGTCAAGGACGCGAGTGCCACCTGCAACTTCAGCGATATAGAAGCTTGGAGCGTATCCAACGACTTCCTCGTAATGCTTGCCTACAGCTTCCTTAAAGGCCTCAACAGCGTCTTTTTGAACCAAGGCAATGGCACAGCCTCCAAAACCTGCACCTGTCATACGAGCACCGAGAACACCTTCTTGATCCCAAGCTGTGTGAACAAGTGTGTCCAATTCCAAACCAGTTACTTCATAGTCATGTTCTAGAGAGACGTGAGAAGCATTCATCAAGCGACCAAATGTTTCCAAATCACCTGCTTGAAGAGCTGTTTGAGCTTTAAGAGTACGTTGGTTTTCAAGCACAGCATGGCGTGCACGTTTCAAACGATTTTCGTCTTTAATCAGGTAGCTGTATTGGTCAAAGGCCCACTCATCCAATTCACCCAAGGTCTGAATATCCAAGGCAACTTGCAATTCTTCCACTGCTTTTTCACACTCAGCACGGCGTTCATTGTATTTAGAGTCCGCCAGTTCACGGCGTTTATTGGTATTCATAATAACAACAATATTGTCCTTCAAATCAAGTGGCACCAAGTCATACTCCAAGGTGTTGGTATCTAGGTAAATAGCACGTTGGTCAGCCCCCATACCGATAGCAAACTGGTCCATGATACCAGAGTTGACTCCGATAAAGTTATTTTCTGTTTGTTTTCCGATTTTAACCAAATCCAAACGGTCTAGTTTTAAATCAAAGAGATGCTCTGCCACGACCCCTGTCAAGAGTTCCAATGATGCTGAAGAAGACAAGCCAGAACCATTTGGGATATTCCCATAAACATAAAAATCAAAACCTTTGTCAATTACGTGCCCAGCTTCTTGCAAGAAATAAAGAACTCCTTTTGGATAATTGGTCCAGCTGTGCTCTTTTTCAAACTTGAGATCAGCAAGAGGCACTTCGATGATACCTTTGTCCTCAAAGTTAGCTGAGTAGAAACGCAAGACTTGGTCGTCACGCTTGCGAGCTGCTCCATAGGTTCCCAAGGAAATAGCAGCTGGAAAAACGTGCCCGCCATTGTAGTCCGTGTGTTCACCAATCAAATTGATACGGCCTGGTGAAAAGAAGGTTTGGTCTGCTTCTTGACCAAAAACGGCAAGAAAGTCTTTACGAAGGGCTTCAGCAGTAAGATGTTGTGTCATATGAATTCTCCTTTGACTGTCCGTTAAGCCACCTTAACGTGTAATCGTTTTCTTCTATTGTATCCAAGACTTTTACCAAGGTCAATCCTTTTTACTAAAGTTTTACTAAAAAATAGGTAAAAAGAAGAAAAATATGATATACTAACCTAAAAGGAGGAAGATTTATGGCTACCTTAAAAGACATTGCACAGCTAGCCTCTGTCTCTATCGCGACCGTATCTCGTGTCCTCAATCGCGACCAGAGTCTATCTGTTACAGAAGAAACCAGACACCGTATTTTAACTGTCGCTGAAGAGCTGGGCTATACCAAGCACCTCAAGACAGGCGAATCCCACAAGCCCAAGCAGAAAATTGCCATTATCCAATGGGTCAGCGAGCAGGGGGAGCTAGACGACCTCTACTACTACCAGATTCGTCTCGGTATTGAAAAAAGAGCCCAAGAGTTGGACTATGATATCTTGCGCTATTTTAATGACCATCCTTTTACACTGAGTGAGGAAGTAATCGGGATACTCTGTATTGGAAAGTTCAGCCGAGCTCAGATTTCTGCCTTTGAAGAATACCAAAAACCCCTGGTCTTTTTAGACAGCGATACACTTTCATTGGGACATACCTGCATTATTACGGACTTTTACACTGCTGTGAAACAAGTTGTAGACCATTTCCTCAGTCAGGGACTGGATCGGATTGGCATTCTAACAGGCCTTGAGGAAACAACCGACCAAGAAGAAATCATTGAGGATAAGCGGCTAGAAAATTTCAAAGACATTACCCAAGCAAAAGGAATCTACCATGAAGAACTGGTCTTTCAAGGGAGCTTTACTGCCCAGTCTGGCTATGACCTGATGAAGGAGGCCATTCACAAGTTGGGTGATAAACTCCCACCAGCCTTTTTCACCGCCAGCGATAGTTTAGCCATCGGTGCCCTCCGTGCACTTCAAGAAGCTGGAATCAGCCTGCCAGACCGCGTCAGCCTCATTTCTTTTAACGACACCAGCCTGACCAAGCAGGTCTATCCTCCTCTTTCTAGCATTACCGTCTATACTGAGGAAATGGGCCGAGCAGGCATGGATATTCTTAACAAGGAAGTTCTCCATGGTCGGAAAATTCCCAGCCTGACTATGCTGGGAACCAGACTAACTCTGAGAGAAAGTACGAGGAATGAATAGGATAACAAAACGACCTCTAGCGAGATCGTTTTTCTAATGATGATACCCATGCTTCTACTCTAACTCTCTCACCCTCCGCTTATGTTGCGCATGATTGCTTTGACTGCTATCTACTTCAATAGTGATATTCTGCACGCCTCTTTCTTCTAAACATTGACGCACCACTTCTTTGGTCTCCATCATCTGCTCCCAGTCCTTGATACAAATGTGAACAATAGCATTGTTCTCTAGACCGTCCATGGACCAAATGCTAAGTTGGTTAACACTTTTGACATTGGGAAGAGCCTCTAAATCCTTCTCCAAATCACTTGTCTCGACCCCTTCTGGCACAGCATCTAGGAAAATCTTCAGTGCGCTCCAAAAGCGAGGAATGGCTTTCGACAGAATAAAGATGGAAATAATAAGCGATAAGAGTGGATCGAGGATATACCAATCTGTAAATCGGAGGATAATCGCCATTAGAATGACAGCCAGCCAACCAAGGGTATCTTCCAAAAAATGCAAGCTAAGAATAGACTCATTCTTTGTCTTTCCTTTACGAACTACCAGACTTGCTAGCACATTAATGGCCACTGCAATGATTCCCAGCCAGAGGATGCCATTTTCATTAACAGGTTGCGGGTGAACGATCTTTGTGACATTTTCCAAGATCACTAGGACAGACCCTATCATAAGAATCACGGCCGTTAGCATGGCCCCTAAAAGGCTGAAACGCTTGTAACCCAAGGTGTACTGTCTATCTTCTTCACGATTGGAGATAGTTTCTAAAAGGGCTGAGATGCCAATGGCTATAGCATCCCCCAGGTCATGAACAGAATCAGCAAGAACTGCACTCGAACCAAAGATTCCTCCTGCGATAAACTCAACAATCGCATAGCTTAAATTTAAGAAAAAAGCTAACCAGATAGATGTTTTAGAACTCATTTCTCTCCCTCCTTTGGTATAATGGGTATATACATACTTCTTTCATTTGTATTATCTAATAAAATCCAAAGAAAGGATAGAAGCAAACTGTCAGCCATGTTCAGTTCTGAACAGTTTGTCTCAAGTGTCTATATGCTAAAAAGAGACCGTCGAGTCAACAAGACTAAAAAAGCCATCTATCAAGCTTTTTTACAACTTTTAAACGACAAAGGCTATGATGACACTACTGTTCAGGATATCATTGACCTAGCAGATGTTGGACGTTCTACTTTTTACTGTCATTATGAAAGTAAGGAACTCCTTTTAGATGAGCTCTGTCGCTACCTCTTTCATCATCTCTTTGAAAGGGAAGGACACTTTACTACCGAGGACTACCTCGCTCATATCTTTTTACATTTTCAGAAAAACCAGGACCGTGTCACCAGTCTCCTTTTTTCCAAAAACGACTACTTCCTCCGCCAACTACACAAGGAACTCGAACACCACGTCTATCCCATGGTGGCGGATGACTTGCAAGAGGCCTATCCAAACATTCCGGCCTCCTACCTCCAGCATTTTGTTGTGACGAACTTTATCGAGACTCTAACTTGGTGGCTAAAAAAAGGAAAATCTTATACAGAAGACCAAGTGGTGAGATTTTACCTTGATGTAATGGAGATGACCTCTACAACTCCACTTGATAACTAAGCCTGTAACTCAGAAAGGAACCAACTATGTTAACTTCGATGATTCTAGGAATACTAACAATCGTACTAGCTCTCGCATTCTCATTACTTCACCTTGCTGCTGCTTTTTCAGCCATGAAACAAAAGAACTACAGTCTGGGAAACACGTGCATCTTGGTCGGCAGTTGCATCACTTCTCTGGCTCTAGCTATCTTTTACTTCGTCCCACTGGCAACCATTCTACTATGGATTGTGGGTTCGAGTATCGTCTGCTATGGTGCCTACTGGAACGGGCGACAGCAAGAAAATCAACATATATCGCACCACATTATTCGTATAACGAGTGCTATTGTCATTACGGTATTATTCATTTTGCTCTAACACAAAAAAAGGATCATCTGATCCTTTTTTACTTTTTTAAGCGCTTTTTGCTGCCTTGCTCCACTGATACCACCCAACTAGACTATTGATCAGGTAAATCAGGTATTTCCCTTGAATTTGCAGGCTTTCTCCCCACCAGAGATAGATAGAAAAGACATTGGTAGCTGCCCAGAATATCCATTGTTCACGGTAAACAGCTGTCATGAGAATTTGCCCAACCCCATTAGTCGCATCGGTGATAGAATCACGATAAGGACGATTGGCTCCGATAGACTGATAAATGAATCCAAATACCAACCACCAAAGAACACTAATGGAAAGATACTTGGTCCAACCTTTACCGTCCAGCTTACGCGCGACAAACTCTTGTTGTTCTTTCTTAAACTGGGCTTGATAAATCCAAACCAAGAGACCAATTGGCTGCATAATTGTAAAATAGAGAGTTGTTAAAACCTCACCATAGAAGCCTTTTTGAAGGGCAAGCACCAGATAAATGATGGAATTAATCAAACCAAATAGGTAGTTACTAGCACGACCTTCAGCTTCTCAAAGAGCAGAAAAAAGGTTAGTAAGGCTTGAGAGATGAATCATTTTAAAGGCAAACAATTCCAACAAGACGTCATCATTGTCGCTGTTGGTTATTACCTACGTTACAATCTGAGCTATCGTGAAGTTCAGGAATTGCTTTATGACCGTGGAATAAATGTTTGTCACACTACGATTTATCGGTGGGTTCAAGAATACAGTAAAATCCTCTATCATCTCTGGAAAAAGAAAAATAAACAGTCCTTCTATTCGTGGAAAATGGATGAAACCTATATCAAAATTAAGGGGCGTTGGTATTATCTCTATCGAGCGATTGATGCGGACGGTTTAACATTGGATATCTGGTTACGAAAGAAACGTCGAGCAGACGATAACAGCTATAAGTTAGAAGATACCGCCTATCAAGAAGATAAAGCACGCAAAGCAGAAACCGAAGATAAGCTAGCTATTGAAGCAATGAAAAGCAAGTACACCACGCTATTGCTAGAAAATATGTTGCTAAGTCCGTTTGAAATGCAAGATACAAAAATCATGGCAGGATTGCAAGTCCATGTTTACCCCCTCTATGACGAACTGAAAGAATTAAGAGGGCTAAATAGTGTCAAAGACCACTTGTCTTATGTTGCCAGCAGACGTGAAGAATATTCTAAGCATAATATCGCACGCTACCTCAAAACAGCCATTGAACAATATCTACCAACGGTTAAAAGGCAGGACTTAAACCATGAGTGAAGACTTAAAAACGATCAAAGAGCTGGCGGATGAGTTGAGTGTTACAAAACAAAATATTCAATATCACTACCAAAGGTTACCAAAAGAATTACAGCTTAAAAGTTCCAATGGGTCTAATCTAATAAATTCTAAAGCAGAAAAAATAATTTTAGGTAAAGTAGAAAGTAGTAGCAAATCAAATACCAAAGACCAACAAATAAGTAGCAAAGACCAACAAATAGAAAAACTAACTAATTTGTTAGACCAGTAACAACGATTAGCCTTGCAAGATAAAAAGTTGCTAGAAGAATACAAGGCGGAAAATGATAACTTAAAAGCCCTCAAAATGCCCTCACAGGAAACAGAATTCAAACACTTAGACAATCAATATAAAGATGAAGTGAACGCTCTTAAAGAGAAGTTGGAAAATTTGCAGGAACAAATCAAAGATCAAAAAAGGATAGAAGAACAAGAAAAACCAATAAAATGGTGGGGACTATGGCGAAAATAGATGATTCAGTTAAAAAGAAAGTTCCAGAATTGCGATTTAAAGGATTCACGGATGAATGGGAACAGCGTAAGTTGGGAGACGAAGTTCGAATAGCGATGGGACAGTCTCCTAATTCAGAAAATTATACTGATGATCCTAATGGGCGCTAAAAATGCGAAGACCTATGAAGACCTATTTTGTATTAGTCAAACAAAAAATCCAAAAGAAATGGTATATGATTATGACCATGAAACAAAGTAAAATCAAACCGAGTGATCTGAGGAAGCACCCGATGATCATGAAACGTTATTAAACACAAAAGTCACCCATGTGAGTTCTTGCCAGAAGCTGAAGTTAATCCTTCAACCTGGAAAACCCGCAGAGGTGACTTTTTCTATACATCTCGATTTTTCTGGCAATAATCATTAACCGATAAATATGTCTGTGAATCACCCAGCGACTCCGCTATGTCCATAATCCGCGGTGGTAGTAATCCCACTCGCTGGACAAGTGCGTGATTGCTGAACAATTCCCGTGGACTGCCGGCGAAGCCAAACTTCCCGTGTTCCATAACATACACCGACTCAAACTCGGCGGCGACCCAATCCATGTCATGGGTGATGGTCACAACTTGGTGGCCCGAATCAGCCAACTGATGGAAAATTGCGGTCAACTTGCGCCGGCTTTCCCAATCAAGCGACATCATCGGCTCATCAAATAAATAAATCGCCGGATCCACTGCCAAAACTGTGGCAACGCTCAACAGCTTGCGTTCCGACAATGACAGGTCATATGGACTTTCAGCTGTTTTATCATCCAAGCCAACTCTTTTTAGAGCCGCTAAAGCCCGCCTCGTAATCGTGTCGTGGTCATCCATGACCTGCGCGACATTCCACTCCACCTCTCGTTGAACGGTCGGGTTGAAAAGCTGATCGTCAGGATTCTGAAAAGTAATCCCAACCTTCAGTAACTTTTCGACTGGTTTAAGATCATTAAAATTTTCTCCATCGATCTTAATCACACCGGTTTGTGGTGTCAGCAAGCCCGTCAACAATTTGAAGAGCGTTGATTTGCCGGCACCATTTTGGCCGACAATCGCCACCATCGAATCGGCGAAGTGTTTGTCTTCAACATCCAAGCTAAAGGACCGTTCCGGATAAGTGAACGTCAGGTGGCTCAGTTCAATTGTGGACATAACGAACCTCCTTCAGATCAGCGTAATTCACCGGATACCGGCCATCAGCCAAGTGCCAATCCATTTTTTGAGCAAGTTGCTGGATTGTCGGGGCTGGAATCTGCCAGTCAGCTGCCAAATGATTAAACACCTCACCCGGCCTGCCCTGGGCTACCATTTGACCCTCGTGCAGCACCCACACAACATCGGCGACTTCGCACAAATCGTCAATTTCACTGGTGACAATGAAGACAGTCGTCTCTTTGACTTGGGCCAGCCATTGGAAAAATTGCCGGCGGCCAAGGGGATCCATCTCACTGGTCGGATCATCCATAATCAAAACAGCCGGATTAGCCACAATCGCCGTGGCAATTGCCAACCGCTGGATCTGACCACCGGAAAGGCTCTCGGGACGCAAATTCAGCTGTTCAATCAGCCCCATTTGCGTGGCAACTTCTTCAACCCGTTTTTGAATCAGTCCTTCAGCCATTCCCTGATTAATCAAGTCAAAGGCGATTTCATCGGCAACCGTGTCTGCCAACCCGCTTAGTTGGCCAGCTGGATTTTGCAGTACAACTCCATTCATGGCATTATAAACGGGCCAATTGTCAGACACTCGCTGGCCAAACATGTGCCAATCGCCCTCAATCTCAGCAGACACAATTTTGGGAATGACCCCTGCCAGCACACGGCACAAAGTCGATTTGCCGGAGTGGCTATTCCCGATAATCCCAACCACCTGGCCGGTATGAACCTCCGCGTTAATCTGACGCAGTTGTGGTTGCTCAGTACCCGGATAACGGGTGGTCAAATTTTCAATTACAATCCGTTTATCTTCGTCCATATCTTCCACCCAATCAATAAAATTGCCAATCCAGTCAGACCAATGTGCAGCGTCCGCGACAGGCGATACACGCGCTGGGAGGTTCTGACAGTCCGGTTGAGATTATCAAAACCTCTCAGTTGGAGAGAAATCGACCGCGTCATCGATTGATCCAAGGTCTTAATCACCAATGGAATTAGAACCGGCAGGACTGACTTTAATTTCTGAATCAACGTTTTTTGCGGATTGGTTCCGCGAACTTTTTGTGCCTGCTGGATTTTCCGCATATTGCGCATCATTTCCGGCAAAATATAACACACCGACATCAGAACGTAGACGGTTTTATAAGACAATCCGGACAGTTCCAAATAGGCCGCGTTTTCTGAAATACTCGTGGTCACCATAAAAAAGCCACTGGTCAAAATAATCACCAATACTCGACAACCCAGAGTGGTGGCGTAAATCAGGCCTTCTTTGTAGAACGACACCCCAAGCACAGAAAACAGCACAGTTTGATTCCGACTGTAAAATAACCCTTGGATGATCAGCATGGTGCAAATCAGAAACAGGCTGAATCCCAGCGCCTTAAAGGTGGTAGAACTCAATTTGGAAAATAACAATAGCAGTGTTGCAACAAGAATTAATCCGGCCTGAAGCAATAAATTCATACTGGCAAAGCTCAACAACGTCATGTCCAAGATGAACAAGAGCTTAGTAATCGGATCGATCACCTGGTACCACTTGAGCTTGACCCGTGGCGCTCCAGAAATCAATGTTTTATCAGTCATCATTTATCATCGCTAAAGAAGTGCACCATCCGCTTCGGCAGCTGACGATAGATGAAGAATGCCAGGTAGGCCACACAGACTTTATCCAAAATATCCAAGACAAACTCATCGGTAAATGAGGCCAGCCACACTGGTGCATGATTGGCGACCATTACCGCAAACAATGAGTCACCCCAAGCGATACCGGTCTGACCACCCCAAAAGATGACATTGAGCGGCGTTGAAATGACAGCTGAAACGATGGCAATAATAATAGCAGAAACAAATACTCGTCGCGCTGACGAGAACCACCCATTGGCGTGCAAAACTCCGACAGCAATCCCAATTCCGATACTGGTAATCGCATACACGGTTGAAATTGGCGATAAGGTCAGCCCATAGATCACGTTGTTGATGAAACCACTAATGGCACCGGCAACCGGCCCAGCCAACATGCTGGCAAGAAAGGTTCCCAAAGACCCCAGCCAAACGGGCAACTTTAACCCCTCCGCCAAGGCTTTGGCAACATAGTTAATCCCCACTGCAGCGGGAATCAAAGTCATGGTGGCAGCACTTAACTTAAATTTCCACATACTGGTACGATGAATCGGTTCTGTTTTCATAATCTTCTCCTTTTGTTTTTAAAGAGCCGTGTCAGGAATGACTTTCGGACGTAACGCTCTATTATATATCTACTGAACTGTCTATACACAAGATTTCCATCCTTAGTCGATATGAGCTGGAAATCTTTATTTGTTAAGTAGTTCACAACACATTATACACCTATTTTGTGAATAGTCAAGTGTCTTTACAGTAAAATTTTAGAAAATCCTGAAAATTTTCTCTTCCTTTCCATTTTAAGTGACCTTCAGTAACTCTAACATCAAAAAAGCCCAGACAACATTGTCTGAGCATTCTTCTGTATGGTCATTTAAAGAAGTTGAGTTTGACATTTTCAATCTATTTCTTCAACAATCCTTGTTCTTGGAGAAACTCCTTGGCTACTTGTTCTGCTGACTTGCCTTCGACACCGACTTGATAGTTAAGCTGGCTCATCTGGCTTTCTGTAATCTTACCAGCCAATTTATTAAGAACCGTTTCCAACTCTGGATGTTTCTTGAGAAGAGCTTCTTTCATCAGAGGAGCCCCTTGATATGGTGGGAAGAGTTGCTTATCATCTTCCAAGACCTGTAAATCATAACGCGCCAACTCTGCATCGGTCGAATAGGCGTCCGTGATTTGAATATCGCCTGACTGAATTGCCTGGTAGCGAAGAGCTGGCTCCATGGTCGCTACGTTGAGATTGAGACCGTACATTGATTGCAAGCCCTTATTGCCATCTTCACGGTCATTAAACTCGAGTGTAAAACCGGCCTTCAGCTGCCCTTCCACTTTTTTCAAGTCCGAAATGGTCTTCAAGCCATATTCTTGAGCAATCTTTTTCGGAACAGCTACAGCGTAGGTATTTTGATAAGACATAGGTTTGAGATAAGCCAGATGATCCTGTTTGGCAATGCCATCACGCGCCACTTGATAAACCTGATCTGGCTCATGACCTACTTTAGGTGCTGGTTGAAGTAAACTTTCAGTCACCGTACCAGTAAATTCAGGATAGATATCAATATCCCCTTTTTTCAGAGCTTCATAGAGGAAGCTTGTTTTCCCAAAATTCGGTTTAACAGTCGCAGTCATACTGGTATTTTCTTCAATCAGCAATTTATACATATTGGCCAAGATTTCTGGTTCCGGTCCCAATTTCCCAGCAATAACCAAATTCTCTTTCTCTTTTTGAGCCAAAAGAGCTGGACTATAAGACAGACCCAGTAATAAAGCCACCAAGGCAAAGCCAGAGAAAATCGTCCGCAATTTCGCTTTTTCCATTACTTTTAGTAGGAAGTTAAAGCCAATGGCCAGCACTGCAGAAGAAAGGGCCCCAATCAAAATCAGACTGGCATTATGACGGTCAATCCCCAAAAGGATAAAGGAACCCAGTCCCCCTGCCCCAATCAAGGCCGCCAAGGTTGCCGTACCGATAATTAAGACCGCTGCCGTCCGAATCCCAGACATGATAACAGGCATGGCAAGTGGAATTTCAAACTTCTTGAGACGCTCCCATCTGGTCATCCCAAAGGCAATTCCAGCCTCCTGCAGACTCGGATCAATTCCCTTCAGCCCAGTGATGGTATTTTGCAAAATCGGAAAAATCGCATAAATCACTAGCGCTGTCAAAGCTGGCAAGGTTCCAATTCCCATCAAGGGAATAAAGAGCCCCAACAAGGCCAGAGACGGGATGGTCTGGAAAATCCCCGCAATCTGTAAAATCCAATCCGCCAACTTCTCATGATAGCGAAGATAAACAGCCAAGGGAATAGCAAGCAAAATAGCTAGTAACAAGGTCAAAAGTGACAACTGCAGGTGTTGAGATAATGCTGTCAACCAATCACTAAAACGATCCTGAAAAGTTGAGATTAAATTAGTCATGAACACTACCTCCAAACAAGTCTGCAACAAAGTCTGTTGCAGGAGCTTTTAAAATGGTCTCAGGATTCGACACCTGACGAATCTCTCCATCCTGCAAAACGGCAATACGGTCCGCCAACTTCAAAGCTTCATCCGTATCATGGGTTACAAAAATGGTTGTCATCCCAAACTCTTTATGCAATTCTTTCGTCAGAACCTGCAACTGCTTGCGAGAAATAGCATCCAAGGCTGAAAAGGGTTCATCCATGAGGAGAATCTTAGGTTGACCAATCATAGCACGGACAATACCGACCCGTTGCTGTTCTCCACCAGATAATGCACTCGGAAGTCGATGCCCATACTCAGCTACTGGCAAGCCAACCTTAGCCAAAAGCTCTTCTGTTTTCTGAGCAATTTCTTCCTTAGTCCAACCCTTCATCTCAGGAATAAGGGCGATATTTTCCGCAACCGTTAGATTGGGAAACAGAGCAATGGCCTGTAAAACATAACCAGTAGAAAGACGAAGCTCACGCTCATCATAGTCTTTGATGCGCTTGCCATCCATATAAATATTTCCATCAGTTGGTTCCAAGAGACGGTTAATCATCTTAATCATAGTCGTCTTACCTGACCCAGAAGGCCCAACTAAAACCATAAACTCCCCATTCTCAATCTGTAAATTGACATCTCTCAAAACATCTTTTTCTGTATAGCGTAGCGCTACATTCTTGTATTCAATCATTCTTTGTCCTCAATTTAAAATTTTCCTCGGTTGGTCAAGTTACCAAACTTTTAATAACTAATTTACCCCATTCTAAACCCCATTTTCCTCCTCTTTCAGATTAGCCAAAATTCTTTCTTGAAAGGCTTCAAACTGACGAATTTCTTCCTCAGTGAATCCTTTATAAAAAATTGCATCCAACTTTTGACTAACACGATAGCCAACTTCTTTCTGGAACGAACCAAGTTCAGTCAAAACGACATACTTCTTTCTCTTATCTATTCCACATGGGCTAATGACGACCAGGTTTTGCTCCTCAAGTTTCTTAATCATGGTTGTGAGCGTATTATTGGTGAGACCAGTCGCCAGCGCAATATCTGTCGCAGTTGCACAGCCAGTTTCACTATTCCATAAAACAGTGAGAATCTTGCCCTGCTCACTTCGATAAAGAGCCTCCGGATCCTGACTCAGTAACTTTTGAAAAATCCGTCCATTCAACAAACGAATATGATGGGCAACCAAATGACTATCTTTCATGACCTCTCCATTTTATTTCTATATCGAATTGTTTTTATTGTAACACCTGTCGTTCCATCTGTCAACTATTTCGACTTAGAAATAATTTTCACCAAACAAAAAAAGACCTCCTACCTAAAGTAGAAGATCTCTAATCTTGATCAACTTAATCTGTCATTTCGGACACCAGTGTTCGATGTTCCAGTGGTAGACTGCACATAACTAGCAAGAAGATGAATCCTGACTGTATCCAGAAGAGAGCCAAGTCAAAAATTCCATGTACAGCGACTACTGTAAGGAAGGAGAGATAAAGACCGATAATTGGTCGTTTGCCAGACTCCTGACTCATATCCATCATCATGTGAACCGGGATAACCGAAGAAATGGATAGGAGAATGGTTCCAATCAAACCATAACTTAAAATAGTATCGATGTAAAGACTATGCGCGTGTTCGTGGTAAGGTGCATGAATTCTCGGATAGGAATTCATATAGGTCAGTGGACCCTCACCCCAGATCGGATTTTGCTTGAACAAAGTCATACCCGCATTCCAGATTGAAACACGCTCTTCCATTGAAGAATCTAGGGTTCCCATACGGACACCCAAATCGCTTGAGAAGAGGAAACAAAGGCCAATCCCGAAAACACCAATACTGAGCCAGAAGGCACGCCAGTTTTTAATGGTTGTAAAGAGATAAATGATGGCACCAGCAATGATGGCAGGGAAGGCCGTTCTATTTTGCGTAAAATTCAAACCAAATAGATTCACAAAACCTGCTAGCACACAAAAGATTTTTAACCATCTTAACTTCGTCGTTGTAAAGAGGTAAAAGGCAATCATGATACAGAAGCAACAGATAATCCCATAATAGTTAGGATTAAAGAAGGTCACCTCTGCACGGTTTTGGTGCCATACTTGCATATTTGGCGAAAGAAAGGCGTAGTTAAATTTCTTTACAATTTGAAAATGCTCCAAAGTAGCAAAAGCTGCAGAGAGCACACTACCAAACAAGATTGTCTGCAGTATCAGTCGAAAGAAAGCATGTGTCAGACGTTTCTGGTAATAACTAAAGAAAATGAGGAAGAGAAACATCAGTAAAGATGCAACCAATCCAAGCCAGTTCTTGGCAACGATAGAGATGATACTACTGTAGGCAATAAAAAAGAGAAGCACAGGATGTTTGATTAATCCTTTGATAATTCCCTTCATCTCCCCAGTAACAAGTAAACCTATCAAATATAAAGCAAAGAGCGCTAAGAACAAATAAAAAGGTAAAAAGATACTTATGATCATCAAATACAAAAAGAAATCTTTTTTCGAAAGCCCTCTTATCTTATCCAGTAATCCAATTGATTTCAAAACGGATCCTTTCTGTTCTGGAATTCTCCAGAAGATAAATGCTAAACTATCTTTATATTCTACCATTTTTTCCGTCATTTGGGAACAATGAACACGTTTTCGCCACAAAAAAACTGTTTCATTAATATAGCACTAGAACTGAATTTTTCTGCCGTTTTCTACTACTTGATAGGTCTGACTTTGCAAATCAATTTCTGCTACTGCTGTTACGGACTTGTCTTTATTTTGACGTTTGATTACAATGCTGTGAGCTGTTGGTGTTTCAACGTCAATAGTCCCTTCTAGGTCAAAGGCCTCTGATTGATTACGGAAAGAAAATAGATTGAGAAGAGACTTCACCACAGGACGTTGAACTTCTTCTGCTATTTCCTCATTGGTATAGTAATGACGATTAATATTTCGACCTTCTTTGGTTTCTTCTAATAATTTCAAGTCATTCTTACCTGCTAATAGACCCACATAGTAAAGCTGAGGAATGCCTGGAGCAAAAGCTTGAATCAAACGGGCAAGGAAATACTTGACATCATCATCTCCAAGTGCAGAATAATAGGTTGAATTGATTTGGTAGATATCTAGATTGTTATACTCTGCACTGGAGTACTTACGTTTAACATTAGCTCCAACCTTATAGAGCTCATTTGAAGCATAGTCAATTTCCTCATCAGTCAGGATATCCTTTACATCCACCACTCCAATCCCATCATGGGTGTCTAGAGTCGTAAATTGCTTCATCGGGCTCATCTTTAACCACTTAGCCAAACGCTCTGTTCTGGAACTGTAAAGAGTATAAAGAGTCACCATTGGAAGAGCAAAATCGTAAACATAGTAATCATGGTCCGCTATTTTAAACTGAATCGAATAGTGTTCATGAATCTCAGGTAAGAGCTCTGTCCCATACTCAGCAGCGATATCTCGAACTTTGTCCAATAAATCCCAAATATCTGGTTCCACAAAGAAATCATTGGTATCCAATTTCTTCACTGCATAAGCAAAGGCATCTAGACGAATCAAATCACAACCATTACTTGCCAGGTGCTGAATGGTCTTACGGATGAATGCCATCGTTACTTCTTTGGTCACATCAAGATCAATCTGCTCCTCACCAAAAGTATTCCACAAATGTTCTACTGAACCATCTTCAAAAACGATCTCTTGCTTTGGTGCACGATCCTTACGTTTGTATATTAAATCCACATCAGCTTGTGTCGGACGATTTTCCGGCCAAAACTTATCCCAGCTTAAAAAGAGCTCTTTAAATTCACTAGCTTCATGTTTTTCTTGATAGTCCTTATAATACTTAGATTGACGAGAAATATGGTTAATCATAAAGTCAAACATAAGATAATATTTGTCACCTAAACGCTTAACATCCTCCCAGTCACCAAACGCTGGATCCACTTCGTAATAGTCAACCGGTGCAAATCCACGATCTCCTGTTGACGGGAAAAATGGTAGAAGGTGAACTCCACCAATAGCATTGCCAAAATGTTCTTCCAAATTCTCATACAAGTCTCTAAGGTTATTTCCAAGACTATCTGAGTAAGTAATCAACATAGTTTTATTTTGAATGGTCATAGATGGTCTCCTTTTTCTGATGAAAGCCAAGTCTTATATGACCTGGCTTCGTAAATGAAAGATATTTTTAGATTTTTGTTCACTTCGAGCTCATACTACTATAAACTGCAAGTAACTAAGTACGACTTTCTTGTTTTCTACATAGAAGTGTCAACAAGCTGAACTGTTCCTCTATATCAGAAATTATAGATTCTCTAATTTCATCTTACTTCACTGCCCCGTTGCTCATTCCTGAAATAATATGTTTTTGGAAGATGAGGTAGACAATGGTTATCGTTACAATTCCCACAATATAGGATGCAAAGCTTGGACCATAGTCATTGAAATACTGACCTTGGTAATTGTACTGGAAGAGAGGCAAAGTCCACATCTTAGAATCCTTATTTAATATCAACAATGGCAACATAAAGTCATTCCAGAACCATAATGCATTGATGATCAAAGTTGTCGCATGCATGGGCTTCAACATTGGAAAAATGATTCGACGATAAGTTGTAAAACGATCAGCCCCATCAATTTCCGCAGCTTCGTCCAAACTATCTGGTACACTGATTTTTATATAACCAACATACAAGAAGAGAGTCTGTGGAATAGCATAAGTTAGATAGAGTATTACTAGCCCCCACATATTTGCCAGACCGAGTTTACTCATCATAACTGTGATCGGAATCATGATCACCTGAAATGGAACAAATATCCCCAAAATCAAGAACGAATACATAATTGCAAAGGCTTTTTTCTTGGACATGTTTCGAGCAATGGAATAAGCTGCAGCTGGTATAAAGAAAGCTACTACAATCAATGATAACATCGTAATAACAGCTGAATTCCAGAAATAGCCTCCAATTCCATCCGAAATTAATCGTTCATAATTACTTAAGGTAAAAGGATTGGGCAAACTAAAGAAATGATTCATGATATCCTTAGTTGTCTTGAAAGAACTAAATACTGTTACCAACAAAGGAACAAGTATAAGAATACCACCGACTATCAAGAGGACATATTTCCAAAACTGATTCAATTTTTCTTCTTTTTTCATGTGTAGGACTCCTCTATTAGATTTCAAATTTCTTTGATAGCTTGATTTGGATAATAGAAACAATTCCAATAATTAAGAATAAAATCAAGGCAATTGCATTCGCATATCCATATTGATTACTCTTGAAAGCATAGTTGTAGACTAAAAGTCCAAGAGACGTTGTAGCATTATTTGGACCACCACTCGTCAACGCAAAAATTTGGTCAAAGGCTGTCAAACCAGACTTAAGAGCCAGAATAAAAACCATAGAAATCGTTGGTAGCAAATAGGGTAATTCAATTTTCCAAAAAGTTTGTTTGCTTGTTGCACCATCAATTGATGCTGCCTCTAAAATATCATTTGGAATACTCTGAAGACCAGCAAGAAAGAGAATAATTGGCATTGCTACTCCTTGCCATAGAAGAACAAAAATAGTTGCCACTACCGCTCCGACAGGTGTCCCCAATAGACTCTCTTGTAAAAAGCTAATTCCTAAAATTTTTCCAATCGTTGGAAGCCCATAGTTGAAGAATTGTTTAAAAATCAAGGAAACTGTCAAACCAGACAAAACAGCCGGGAAAAAGAACCAAGCTCTAAAGAAGGTCTGCCCCTTCATCTTAGAATTTAAGGCTCGTGCCACAACCATCCCAATCGTAATCTCTCCAATAATCAATGCCAGAGTTAAAATCAAAGTAAAGGCTATGGCTGTGAAGAATTTCCCATCAATCATCAGCAATTTGTAGTTATTTAAACCAACAAATTTATAATTATAGGTCAATCCAGTCCAGTTAGTCAAACTATAGAAAGCACCTTGTACCATTGGAAAGTAAAAGAAGATAGCTTGTAAAGCAAGCGGGATGAGCAAAAATGTCCAACCCCAGTATTTATTTAAAAATTTTCGAATAGCCATATCATCTTAACTCCTATTCTAGTCCAAATCTGCCTTCATTGGATTAAAGAAAGCATTGAGATTGTTTGCCATATTTTTCAGATTTTTATCCATCAGGTAACCTGTACTTAGATTAAAAAAGTCTTCTTCAGAGTTCCAGCGTTGGCCCAACCAAACATAATGTTTGTCCGTAAATGCCAGTTTAGAAATAGCTGCAAGCGCTGAATCTTCTTTTTCCTGTACGCCTTTTACCGCAACAGGTGATCCATCTACATCATAGTATGACTGCATAGCTTTTGGACTAGTCATATAGCTGATAAATTCTTCGGTTTCTTTCGGATGTTTGGTAGTAGCTGAAGTTGATAATGCCATGTCCCCTGCACCAACAGTGACTTCTTTTCCTACTTCTTCTCCAGGAAAAGCAAACATCCCCACCTCAAATTTTGGATCCTGTTGATTAATTGCGGCTAATGCCCATGATCCTTGTGGCATCATCCAGGCTTTTCCACTCGAAAATGCTACCACCGCATCATTATAAGAGGCACCACGCCAACCATCTTGAGCATTATCTGCTAATAAATCGAGTCGTTCTGCATCTGCTTTTAAAATAGCATCATCTGCAGAGATGGCGTTTGGTTTTGAAAAGCGAAGGTAATTATTAGCCGCGTCTCCACTACCCGTAAGAGTAATGAGAGAAAGTTGGTGGTAACCATTTAATGTCCAGCCTTCATTGCCTGCAACCGCAAACGGAGAATTCCCACTATCTTTTATCTTTTTAACAATCTCTTGAAACTCTTTAAAAGTCTTCGGTTCCTCAAGTCCTAATTCTTTAAACTTCGTTTTATTGTAATAGATTCCATAAAGGTTGGCCGTTAAAGGCACACTATAAACTTTATTATTAATCGCATACTTTTCGGCATAGTCATTCTTGATGTTCTCAAGATAGGGTTTTCCTGTCATATCTGCAAAATAGCCTGCCTTCGCCCACTCCTGAAAATCCATATTTTGAGGATAGATATTCATAATATCTGGAACATCTCCTGATAAAATCCGAGTCTTTAGAACAATTCCAGCTGAAGGTACTGTAGTCAGCTTCACATCAATATTAGGGTGTTCCTTTTCAAAATCATCCACTATCCTTTGCAAGGTATCTGCCATCTCGGTCTTCTGGTTAAAAAACTCAATCGTTACCTTACCATCAGTTGATTGATTGTTCTGACCACAAGCCACTAGGCCTAGTAAACTTGCCCCAGCTACTAAAAGAAAACCTGCTTTCTTATACCATTTCATTGGAATGCCTCCTTGATAAATTTATACGCTTTTATTATAGTCTTTTGAATTTATACTGTCTACTCAAAAAATCTCCTGGTGATAGGGTAACAGTTAAACCTGCATACATGAGCTCTGCACCCGAATAAACAATGTTTGTCCCTTCCAGCTCATAAAGCCCTTCCACCTCCAAATCTTTCAGTTTCAAGGTGGTTTCCATTGTTTCTACAACTGATAGAACTCTGACGTAGGTTACAATCGTTTGATTTCCATAGTTAAATTGTAGAGCTGCTTCATTGGATTCAGCATTGGGATTGATTAACCTATACTGATTTCCCAACTGGACTACTGGTCGCAATTCTTTATACAAGTTCACCTGATTAGCGATCTCAGCTTTCTCCTCATCTGATAAACTTGTCAAATCAAGCTCATAGCCCAGATTCCCCATCATTGCCACATGACCACGAGTTTCTAAGGGTGTCATTCGTCCCATCTGATGATTCGGTACAGCTGATACGTGAGCTCCCATAGAAATGGTTGGATAGAGATAGGATGAACCGTATTGAATTGGTAAACGTGCAATGGCATCAGTATTATCACTAGCCCAGACTTGTGGGAAATAGCGCATCATACCCAGATCATTTCGACCACCACCACCAGAGCAGGACTCAAAGAGAATATGGCTGTGCTTCTCTGTCAGGTAAGAAACGAGTTCATAAAGTCCTAACATATACTGATGAGATTGCATCTGTGTCTCCAGATAATTCGATCCATTCCCTAGCTTAGTAATATTACGATTCATATCCCATTTGATGTAGTCAATATCATGATGAGAGAGGAGTTCATCTAAAACACTTTTCAAATATTCTACTACCTGAGGATTGGCAAGATTAAGTACTAATTGATTTCGAGAATAGGTATGCTCATATCCTGGAACCTGAATAGCCCAGTCAGGATGTTTACGATACAAGTTGCTATCAACGGAAATCATCTCAGGTTCTAACCAAAGCCCAAACTGCAAACCTCTTTCATGGATAGCTGAAATCAGACTTTCTAGACTTCCACCCAGTTTTTTCTCATTAACACCCCAATCACCTAAAGCACGATTATCATCAAAGCGATTACCAAACCACCCATCATCTAATACAAAAAGTTCTATTCCAAGTTTCTTAGCTTCATCAGCTAGTTCTAACAGTTTTTCTCTCTGAAAGTCAAAGTAAGTTGCTTCCCAGTTATTGATTAGAATTGGACGCTCTTTTTTAGAAAACTGACTTGGCATAATATGCTTAAGTACAAAATTCTGACTTTCATGACTGATACCAGTTAATCCCTTATCTGAATAAGTCACTAAAGCTACCGGTGTTTCAAAGTTTTCCTTGGGATCTAACTTCCAAGAAAAGTTTTCTGAATTAATGCCAATAGCCACCCGAACTTCATTCAGTTGATTCTTTTGAACAAAAGCTTCGAAGTTTCCACTATACAG
Organism: Streptococcus halitosis; assembly: GCF_023147855.1. Taxonomy (GTDB): domain Bacteria; phylum Bacillota; class Bacilli; order Lactobacillales; family Streptococcaceae; genus Streptococcus; species Streptococcus halitosis_B. The sequence continues at coordinate 6,023 of NZ_JAHXOP010000003.1, read as the reverse complement.
TAGTTGCAGAGCAAACATATTCCCAGCATCCTCAGTGACTCCTTGATCACATATGAGAAGAGCTGGTGTTTGAGCATGACCAGAAGCACCACGGTTCGAACTAATCGAAAAGATTCCTTGTTCTACCTGTTGACGTCGGATAGTCTTTTCACGAGCATAAGCTCCCTGTAAAGTCACTATTTCGTAAGCTGCAGCAGGAAAATCAGCCATAAAAGAAAAGTCCTTATGAATGACAACTTCCTGATTACTATTATTCTCCAATTTGCTGTAACTAGCAATTGTCGCATCATTATAAAAAGCAGTATAATACAAAGTCAGACTAAGTTTAGCTTGAGAATCTTTTAAAATCAAGGCAAGCGTCTCTGTAGCATCCATGCTGTGAGGAGAAGGTAAGCCCTGTGGACCATTCTGACCTTTTAAAATCTTTGCTTCTACAAATCGAAAGTCTGTTACTTCAGTTGCATCATGCTGAACCTGTAAAGTTGGTTTTCTAAAGTCACCTAAGCCATGTTGTCCAAAAATCTGACGTTGCGTATCCAAACTAAAGGTTCGATTAGTAGCTATTGGATTACCAGAAAAAGCATGATCGCGTTCGTAAACACTATTAGCTCCTTTATAGTTCTTAATTGTCTTTCCTAAATGTTTCAATAGTAAGAACCCATCCCTATTTTCAATAATCAAGCTTAGACCTTTGCTCTCAACGTAAAATAGATTATTTTCTATCCGAATTCCCATAAATTGTACCTCATCAATTTCTTGATAAAATTTTATCACATAAAAGCGCTTTCTAAAATAGAAAAATGTCTCAAGAATATGGTAAAATGTTAGGTAGGAGGTGGCCCATGCTCGTTTTTTCAGAATACCAGACTGGAACAATTGACCTTTCTCTTAGCTTTTACGGCTATGAAGAATGCACGCCTAACCACTCTTTTGGCCCAGCTATTCGAGATACCCATGTACTCCATTACATTACTAAAGGAAAAGGGCAATTCCATTATAAGGGTAAAATTGTTGATTTAAAAGAAGGAGATTTCTTTCTATTAAAACCAGATGAATTAACATTCTACCAAGCAGATAGTAAAGAACCTTGGGCCTACTACTGGTTAGGAATCACTGGAGGGAGGGCACCTGACTACTTTGCTCTCTCTCAAATTTCTGACCAATCCTACCTCATCCAGTCAAATAACTGTCATACACAAACAACTGCAAAACTCGTTGAAAATATTGTCCGCTTCGCTCAGATTACAAAATCAAATGAATTGGCTCAACTCCATATCATGGGACAACTCCATGAACTAATGTTTCATCTAGGAACGATTGCTCCCAATCAGAAAAAAGAGAATATTTCATCAACCCACCAACTCTATCTTGACTGCAAACGATTAATTGATAGCCACTATCCACAATCGCTCACCATTCAAGATTTAGCAAAAGAGCTATCGGTTCATAGAAGTTACTTAACTAGTGTGTTTAAAGAATTTCATCAACTCTCTCCAAAAGAGTATCTACTTTACGTTCGGATGCATCGTGCACAACAACTTCTGGAACATACTGAAGAATCAATTAAAGTCATTGCGTACTCTGTCGGCTTTTCAGACCCACTCCATTTCTCGAAAGCTTACAAGCAGTTTTTTCATAAAACACCCAGCCAGACTCGAAAAGAACTCTCTTACCTCCCTCCAGTTAGAAAGGAAAATTAATGAAATCACACCAACAAGTCTACCAAATACTAGCCAGAGAAAACGACTATGTCAGCGGAGAAAAAATCGGCCAAGAACTGAATCTAAGCCGCACATCCATATGGAAAGCAATCCAACGTCTCCAACAAGAAGGGCTCATGATCAACAGTGTTAAAAATAGAGGATATAAGCTCATTCAAGGCGATTTGATCCTACCTGATTTGATTCAAGAGAAAACCAACTTAAACATTCTCTACAAACCTGAAACCAAATCAACCCAAACAGATGCAAAAAAAGGTATTGAGGATGGAAACAAGGGAGATACCCTCTATCTTTCCACATATCAAACAGCAGGTCGTGGTCGCTTTCAGCGTCCCTACTACTCTCCTTCACAGGGGGGGATCTATATGTCATTGCACATTCAACCAAATCTCACCTATGACCAGCTTCCTGCCTACACATTACTTACAGCAGGTGCCATTTACAAAGCTATTAAAAACCTCACCTTGATTGACGTGGATATCAAATGGGTAAATGACATCTACTTTAAAAATAAAAAAATAGTAGGGATCCTCACCGAAGCCATGACGTCAGTGGAAACAGAACTAGTAACAGACGTCATTATCGGCGTTGGAATCAACTTTGCCATCAGCGATTTCCCTAAAGAGATAAAAGAAAAAGCTGGAAGTCTCTTTACACCACCAGCTCCTATCACACGAAACGAACTAATCTCAGAAATTTGGCGTTGTTTCTACCAAACAGCACCCGAAGAACTACTCTATCTTTATAAAGAACACTCTCTTGTTCTAGGAAGAGAGGTCAGTTTTATCCAGGATCAGACTGAAAAAAAAGGAGTCGCCAAGGACATCTCCGACAAAGGACAACTCCTTATCCAGCTTGATGACCAGACAGAAATCTGGCTCAATAGTGGTGAAATCTCACTCACTAGCTGGACTTAACAAACAGCACTATATGATGTCTAGAATCTCATCTAGCAAGCATATAGTGCTGTTTGAATGTAGAAAGTAACAGATATATAAATAGCTAGCTTCCTATCAACAATTTACAGGTGGATAGCTTTTGAGGCATTCTTTTTATATGCCGTGCTATGTACCAAAGAAGCTCCATAGCAGTGATTCTCATATTCAAGCATAATCAATGGCAACGCAAAAACTTTAACAGCATATAAAAGCAGCCAAAACATAAAGACTTCAGCTTTTATATTCACCAAATTTTTACTAAACATCTCGTACAAGAAGCATGCATTTAAAGCCATATTGAAGAGACTTGCTAACGTTGCTAAGACTATATTGGTTTTCAATTTTGGATGATAACATTTAGCCACATATAAGGCCAATAATGAAATACTATAAAGGCAAATCGGCTGGTAATTTTTCCTATAAATAACCAGCGTCTTACGATTATAGAACAGGAAACCATGAGGTCCACGATGATATTCATTGATCCAGACATGGCTAAGACCTCTAATCTCATCCCAAGCTACAAACAAATCAATTTTTCTTAGATAAATCCCTTTTTTATGAATTGAACATTTCCATTTAAGCAAGAAGGATAGAAGAAAAGTAAGGAGCAAAACTACAACTGTAACAATCCTCAACTCCTCTTGCCCAACAATCAAGGATAGATTTAAAAAGCGAATTTGAGCTTCTGTTGTATCTAAGATCATCGAAATCCCAGTTAAAATCACTACAAAAATAAATAGTATAAATCTATAAAAAATACTATGAAATTTTACTCCATTTTCCATCTCGATTATCCCCCAGCCACTTAAAGTCCCTAACCTTAGTATACCACTAAATCTAGTCTATTTATGATTTTTTCTAATATGAAAGTTACTGAAACAGCATTAGATAATAGAGCTCAATAATATTTGTAGTAGGTAAATCCACTATGGAGATTATGTAGCCTAGAAAAAAAGTCCCAATGACCTATAATGAAAAGCGACTAAACAACTCATTAGAAAGATTCATATGGAACAATTACATTTTATCACAAAACTACTCGATATCAAAGACCCTAATATCCAAATTATGGATGTTGTTAATAAAGATACCCACAAGGAAATCATCGCTAAACTCGACTACGACGCTCCATCTTGTCCTGATTGCGGAAATCAAATGAAGAAATATGACTTTCAAAAATCATCTAAAATTCCTTACCTCGAAACAACTGGTATGCCTACCAGAATTCTCCTTAGAAAACGCCGTTTCAAGTGCTATCAGTGCTCGAAAATGATGGTCTCTGAGACTTCTCTCGTCAAGAAAAATCATCAAATCCCTCGTATCATCAACCCGAAAATTGCTCAAAAGTTGATTGAAAAGACTTCTATGACCGACATTGCCCGCCAGCTTGCCATTTCAACTTCAACCGTCATTCGAAAGCTCAATGACTTCCGTTTTAAACATGATTTTTCTCGTCTTCCCGAGATTATGTCTAAGGATAAAGAGAAGATTGTCAACGCCCTTCAACTACCCTATTCCAACGCAAAATTGGAAGCCACTAATAATCTCATCAAACTTATCAAGCGGAATGCATTTGGTTTTCGGAACTTTGAAAACTTCAAAAAACGAATTTTTATCGCCCTAAATATCAAAAAAGAAAGAACGAAATTTGTCCTTTCTAGATCTTAGCTGACTTCAACCCACTACAGTTGACAAAGAGCCAAAAAAAGAGCCTAGCAGCTCTTAACGTACGGAGAATGGGGGATTCGAACCCCCGCGCCGGTTACCCGACCTAACGATTTAGCAAACCGTCCTCTTCAGCCTCTTGAGTAATTCTCCTATTAATGGGCACGAGTGGACTCGAACCACCGACCTCACGCTTATCAGGCGTGCGCTCTAACCACCTGAGCTACGCGCCCAAGTTTAAAAACTTGGTATGAACTTTCGTTCAAAGCGGGTGACGAGAATCGAACTCGCGACAACAGCTTGGAAGGCTGTAGTTTTACCACTAAACTACACCCGCTTAATAAAATAAGATATGGCGCGAGACGGAATCGAACCGCCGACACATGGAGCTTCAATCCATTGCTCTACCAACTGAGCTACCGAGCCAAATTGCGGGAGCAGGATTTGAACCTACGACCTTCGGGTTATGAGCCCGACGAGCTACCGAGCTGCTCCATCCCGCGTTAATATAAAAGGAGGATGTGGGATTCGAACCCACGCACGCTTTTACACGCCTGACGGTTTTCAAGACCGTTCCCTTCAGCCGGACTTGGGTAATCCTCCATTATTTACAATGGACCTTGTAGGACTTGAACCTACGACCACTCGGTTATGAGCCGAGAGCTCTAACCAGCTGAGCTAAAGGTCCAACAAGATCAATATAGCGGCGAAGGGGATCGAACCCCCGACCTCCCGGGTATGAACCGGACGCTCTAGCCAGCTGAGCTACACCGCCATCAATCGGGAAGACAGGATTCGAACCTGCGACACCTTGGTCCCAAACCAAGTACTCTACCAAGCTGAGCTACTTCCCGCGTTAAATAGAAAAAATGCACCCTAGAGGAGTCGAACCTCTAACCGCCTGATTCGTAGTCAGGTACTCTATCCAGTTGAGCTAAGGGTGCTCATCATTATATGCCGAGGACCGGAATCGAACCGGTACGATCGTTACCAATCGCAGGATTTTAAGTCCTGTGCGTCTGCCAGTTCCGCCACCCCGGCCTCTCTAAGCGAACGACGGGATTCGAACCCGCGACCCCCACCTTGGCAAGGTGGTGTTCTACCACTGAACTACGTTCGCATCGACCTCTTATTCTATATAAAAAAATGCCGGCTACATGACTTGAACACGCGACCCTCTGATTACAAATCAGATGCTCTACCAACTGAGCTAAGCCGGCTACTTTCTATTATGCGGGTTAAGGGACTTGAACCCCCACGCCGTTAAGCGCCAGATCCTAAATCTGGTGCGTCTGCCAATTCCGCCAAACCCGCAAATATGACCCGTACTGGGCTCGAACCAGTGACCCATTGATTAAAAGTCAATTGCTCTACCAACTGAGCTAACGAGTCTAAAATAACTTCCGTTACCTTAAACGGTCCCGACGGGAATCGAACCCGCGATCTTCGCCGTGACAGGGCGACGTGATAACCGCTACACTACGGGACCTATATGGGAGTTAACGGGATCGAACCGCTGACCCTCTGCTTGTAAGGCAGATGCTCTCCCAGCTGAGCTAAACTCCCTCGAGCTAAGCGACTTCCATATCTCACAGGGGGCAACCCCCAACTACTTCCGGCGTTCTAGGGCTTAACTACTGTGTTCGGCATGGGTACAGGTGTATCTCCTAGGCTATCATCACTTAACTCTGAGTAA